>NZ_JBHLWY010000005.1:0-133036 GCF_042432615.1 Bhargavaea ullalensis | reverse complement strand
TGGAGAGGGCGATCGATTTCTCCTTCATTTACGAGCTCGTGGAAGATCTTTATTCCGACCGTGGCCGTTATGACAGAATGATTTCCTTTTCCCGCTCGGCCAGTCTCTTGATTTCCTCGTCTGTCCGCTTCAGCCGGTCTGCCAGTTCCCGGAGGATCCTCTCCACATCGGCCAGCACCCCGTCAAGCTGGGACTTGGCATCTGTGATGCGCGAGTGGACCATCCAATCGGTGAACATATTGTCAAAGAAGAAATCGGAGAAATTCAGGAAGTCCCGCTTGTTCACGGTGAGCCGTGCCGTATCGAAATTTTCCACGTCTGCGAGTTCGGACTGGAACCGCCGCAGCGCACTCTGGGCACGGTGGATTTTATCATCGGAGCTGTTGATGCTCGAGTATTTCATCGCGGTGACGACCATCCCGCCCCCGAGGAACGTATCCCACATCGACATCCCTTCCGCACTGCCGAGCTGATCCATGGCAGAACCGAGAACACGCTGGGCTTCCCGCCCCGCATGGATCGCTTCTTCGATCTCCCGCCGCATCGACTGGAGCGCCGCCCGCTCATCCGCGACCTGCTGGAGCTTGCGGACCGATTCGGAATCATTGTTACGCATCCAGATTTCCTTTTCTTTTAAAAACGCTTCCCAGTCGTCATCGAGGAATTCATATTCAGGACGGTCGAGCTCGGCTTTGAGCGCCGACGTTTCCTCTTCCAGGTCCACGAGGAGCTTTTCGGCCTCGTTGAATTTAAGCTCCGCCTCCGCGGCTTCATTCAGTTCCTTTTCCATGATTTCATCCATCTTGCCGGTGAGCTGCCGGAACTTGTTGGCAAATGAAAACCGGCCGAGCTTCAGGACATCGTGCTGCTCTTTCGTCAGCCGGGCCTGCAGCCGGTCGCGCTCCCGCTTCGCTTCCTGCCGTTCCGCCTCTTTTGCATCGTATCTCTTTTTGATCCGGTCCCGCTCCGTCATGCGCATGCGAAGCTCGGTCTGCCGGTCGTAGATTTCCTCTCTGATCATCCGGTCCACCCCCTGCCTTTCCTACGATTTTATCATGGAAAAGATTCACTTCGCGAGCGCCGGATTGACGGGCGTCAAGGCAAGGGTGTGCGGTCGGCGCTATGATGAAATCAAAGGCGGTGATCCGCATGCGTTTTGGTTGGGCGGGAATCCTTTCGCTGCTTCTGCTTCTGGCCGGCTGCGGAGCCGAAGCCTCGGTCGCTGTCCTGCCAGATCCGGTGCCGGACCAGTTGATGGCAGGGGCGAAGGACGGCGTGGCGGTGACGGTTTTGAAGTCCGGAACCGGCGGAGAGCGGACTGTGATCACTTATTCGATTGAAAACAGGAGGGCGGAACCGATCGGATACGGCGGCTATGCCGCGCTCGAGAAGCTGGAACCGGACGGCTGGCACGGCGTCATTTATTCCGATGCGGTGTTTTACCGCAACCCGGGATTCCGGGACTTCGGACAAGTGCTTGCGCCCGGCGGGAAGAAGACACAGCAGCTGGATACCGCAGAACTCGGCGTGAACCTCGTACCCGGAAGGTACCGGGTAGTGAAAACGGCGGTGGCAGACGGCAGTTCGGGCATGGAGATTTCGGTCGCCTCGGAGTTCGGGATCGGGGAGTGAAGAAACAAATCAAGCCGGACAGCGGAGTGGATCCGCTGTCCGGCTTTCAGTTTAGATGCCGTTTTTAATCGCCATGCGTTCCTTCCGGTTGGCGCGGCGGGCCGGGGCCTTGTCGAACAGGGCCTTTTCCGATTTCGTTTCCGGGTAGACCGGCGCGACGGGCGTCGGCTTGTTCTCCTCATCCATCGCAACCATCGTCACGAATGATTCTGTCGTGAGCTTGCGGGCATTGGACAGCAGATCGATCGAGTGGACAGAGACGAACACCTCCATCGATGTCCGGCCCGTCGATACGACGACCGCTTCGATTTCAAGCACTTCCCCGACGCGTGCCGGGGACACGAAATCGACCGAGTCGATGGACGCCGTGACGACGGCGGCCCCTGCATGCTTCATCGCCGCAATCGCACTGATTTCATCCAGGTAGGACAGCACCTGCCCCCCGAAAATCGTCCCGTGGTGATTCGTGTTCGGCGGCATGACGAGTTTCGTCGTCTTTGTCCTTGATTGGCTCATCGGAATCGCTTCGATCGGCATGAGACATGTCCCCTTTCGATATTGAACCGCGGGAATGCGCGGTAACTGGTATGCCCAGTATAACCGAACCCGGACCGCTTTTGCACCGGCAGCCCGATAGGCGAAGTGTTTAGAATCGGGGGACGATTGGAGTGCGGGGTGTGTGAGCGGCGTGGGAATGAGAGCGTGAGGCTGGAATGGGGCGTGGGCGTGGTATATGGGGGGGCCGCCGTGGGGCTGTCGGGGTGGTCATCAATCAGCGGAAGGGCGGTACTCCGATTTTCGATTCCATACTCCGATTTTGCTCCCCTTACTCCGATTTTCGGTTCCATACTCCGAATTCACTCTCCTTACCCCGATATTCGGTTCCATACTCCGATTTCACTCCCCTTACTCCGATTTTCGGTTCCATACTCCGAATTCACTCTCCTTACTCCGATATTCGGCTCCATACTCCGAATTCACTCTCCTTACTCCGATATTCGGTTCCATACTCCGAATTCACTCTCCTTACTCCGATATTCGGTTCCATACTCCGAATTCACTCTCCTTACTCCGATATTCGGTTCCATACTCCGATTTCACTCCCCTTACTCCGATTTTCGGTTCCATACTCCGAATTCACTCGCCTTACTCCGATTTTCGGTTCCATACTCCGATTTCACTCCCCTTACTCCGATTTTCGGTTCCATACTCCGAATTCGCTCCCCTTACTCCGATTTTCGGTTCCATACTCCGAATTCGCTCGCCTTACTCCGATTTTCGGTTCCATACTCCGAATTCGCTCGCCTTACTCCGATTAACCTCCCCCCCTTCATCGCCCCACGCAAAAAGGCTCTCCGCGGGGTGCGGAGAGCCTTTTTCTTATCGTACTGTTACTTCTTTGCCTTCCTTCGCCATCACTTCAGGGTCATAGAGGTGGCAGGCGACTTGGCGGCCGGGTTCGACTTCGCGGAATTCGGGGTCGATCACGGCGCAGCTGTCCATGGCGAACGGGCAGCGGGTGCGGAAGCGGCAGCCGGAGGGGACGTCGGTTGGGCTCGGGACGTCGCCGGTCAGGATGATTTGCTCGCGGGTGCGTTCTTTTTCGGGATCCGGCAGCGGAATGGCGGACAGGAGGGCCTGGGTGTACGGGTGGAGCGGCTTTTCGTACAAGGCCTCGCTTTCTGCCAGTTCCACGATTTTCCCGAGGTACATGACCGCAATCCGGTCGCTGATGTATTTGACCATGGACAAGTCGTGCGCGATGAACAGATAAGTCAGGCCGCGGTCTTTCTGCAATTCTTTCAGAAGGTTGACGATCTGGGCCTGGATCGAGACATCGAGTGCGGCGATCGGCTCGTCTGCGACGATGAACTTCGGCTCGACGGCGAGTGCCCGGGCGATGCCGATCCGCTGGCGCTGGCCGCCGGAGAATTCATGCGGGTAGCGACCGGCGTGGCTTTTGTTCAGCCCGACGAGCTCGAGCAGCTCCTGCACCCGTTTGTCGCGCTCCTTTTGCTTCATGTCCGGGTTATGGATGACGAGGCCTTCGGAGACGATTTCGGCGACGGTCATCCGAGGGTTGAGCGACGAGTACGGATCCTGGAAGATCATCTGCATGTCGTGGTTGAGCCGGCGCTTTGTCGCACGGTCGATGCGGCCGCCGATGTTGGCTCCCCCGAATCCGACTTCGCCGGCGGTCGGCTCGTAGATGCGGGTGAGCGTCCTGCCGACGGTCGACTTGCCGCAGCCGGATTCACCGACGAGACCGAGCGTTTCGCCTTTCTTGATCGAAAAGCTGATACCGTCGACCGCCTTCAGGACGGTTTTGCGGTCGATCCGGAAATGCTTTTTCAAATCCTTTACGACGAGCAGGTCTTCCCGTTGGTCCATGGGGGACGATGTTTCGGTCGTTTGAGTCGTCATGCGGTCACCCCCTCGGCTTCCGCGGCCGCTTCTTCGGCGGAACGGCGGCCTTCTTTGATTTCTGCCGGGACGTGTCCGGCGGGCGTGCGCTCATCGTGCAGCCAGCAGCGCACCGCCTGGGTTTCGCTCATGGCGATGGCGCCCGGGTTGTAGTCGTGGCACACCTTCATCGTGTACGGGCAGCGGGCAGCGAACGGGCAGCCGGTGCCGAGCGCGGACGGATCCGGCGGCGAACCCGGAATCGGGATGAGCGGTTCGGCCCGGCTTGCGTCCAGATTCGGCATCGACCGGAGGAGGCCGAGCGTGTACGGGTGTTGCGGCCGGTAGAAGATCTCATCGAGCGTACCCTGCTCGACGACCTCGCCGGCATACATGACCGCGACCCGGTCCGCCATATTGGCGACGACGCCAAGATCATGAGTGATGAGGATGATGCCGGTGTCCATCTTCTCCTGCAGATTGCGCATAAGGCGGAGAATCTGGGCCTGGATCGTCACGTCGAGCGCGGTCGTCGGCTCGTCGGCGATGAGGATCTTCGGGTTGCAGGCGAGCGCAATCGCAATGACGACCCGCTGGCGCATGCCTCCGGAAAACTGATGAGGATAGGCATCGAGCCGGGACTCCGGATTCGGGATGCCGACAAGTTCGAGCATTTCCTTCGCCCGCTGCCGCGCCTGCTTTTTCGTCAGCGCCGTATGGCGGGAAAGTCCTTCCATGATCTGCTTGCCGATCTTCATCGTCGGGTTGAGCGACGTCATCGGATCCTGGAACACCATCGAGATGTCCGAACCGCGCACCGCCTGGATCTCTTTTTTCGAGAATTTCAGCATGTCCTTCCCCTCATAGCGGATCGCGCCGTCGGGGATGACCGTGTTTTGTTTTGGCAGGAGCTGCATGATCGACTTCGCGGTCACCGATTTGCCGGAGCCGGATTCGCCCACGATGGCGAGCGTCTCCCCTTTTTTCAGCGTGAAGCTGACGCCCCGGACTGCGGGCACCGCCCCGTTTCGGGTCTTGAATGAAACATGCAGGTTGTCGACTTCCAAGATGTTCTGGTCCATTTTCTGACCCTCACTTTCTCATTTTCGGATCGAGCGCGTCGCGCAGTCCGTCTGCCAGCAGGTTGAAGCTGATCATGACGAGGGAAATGACGACCGCCGGGATGAGGAGCTTGTACGGGAACGAGCGGATGGCGTCATAGCCGTCCTCGATGAGCACACCGAGCGAGGCGAGCGGCGCCTGCAGCCCGAGCCCGATGAAGCTCAGGAAAGCCTCGAAGAAAATCGCCGTCGGAATCGTGAACATGACGGTGACGATGATCGGCCCCATGACGTTCGGCAATAAATGCTTGCGCAGCAGCCGCGAGTCGGAGGCCCCTAGCGTCCGGGAGGCGAGCACGAATTCCTGTCCTTTCAGCTGAAGCATCTGGCCGCGGACGACCCGCGCCATGCCGACCCAGCCCGTGATGATCATCGCGAGGATGATCGACCGGATCCCCGGTTCCAGGATGAGGATGAACAGGATGATCACGATCAGGTTCGGGATGCCGGTGAGAATCTCGATGATCCGCTGCATGACGTTGTCGATGCGGCCGCCGTAATAGGCTGAGATGCCGCCGTAGATGACACCGATGATCAGGTCGAGCGCCGCTGCGACGAGCGCGATGAAGAGCGAGATCTGCGTTCCTTTCCAGACGCGCGTCCACAGGTCCCGGCCGAATTCATCCGTGCCGAACCAGTAGTTCGTCTCGATGCCCCGCTCTGCGTATACGTCCGTTCCCGCAACGTCTTTGCCGTTGAAGCCGAGCCATTCGAGGCCGCCGATCTTCGGCGGCAGGTTCGAGTGCGGAATGTGCTGCTCGCGGTAGGTGAATTCATTCATCGACGGGCCGACGATCGCCATGATCGACAGGATGAGCAGGACTGCAAGCGAGATGACGGCGCCCTTGTTCTTGAACAGCCGCTCCCTCGCTTCTTTCCAGAATGTCGGCGCGGGTTTTGCGAGTTCTTCGCGCACCGATTCGGCGAGCGGTTCCGGCGTGAACAGATCGGCGGCCGGCTCGGCCGGCAGACCGTCCGCGCGTCGCAGGCCTGCTTTCAGGTCACCGTCTTTCGGAAACATCATCGTCATGCCTGGCTGCCCCCTTTCAGGTCGATCCGCGGATCAAGGAAGCCGTACAGCACGTCGACGATGAAGACGACGGCGATGAACAGCGCGCTGTAGAAGAGCGTGATGCCCATGATGACACTGTAGTCGAGCACGAGGATCGACAGCGTGAACTGCTCCCCGAGGCCAGGCACGCCGAAGATCTTCTCGATGACGAGCGTTCCGGTCATGATCGACACCGCAAGCGGCCCGAGCATCGTGACAACCGGGATGAGGGCGTTCCGGATCACGTGCTTCCAGATGACGCCGGACTCATTGAGCCCCTTGGCGCGCGCCGTCGTGACGTAGTCCTGTCCGAGCACTTCGAGCATTTCGCTCCGGATGAACCGCGCGACGGTCGCCGTCACGGTCACCGACAGCGCAAGCGACGGCATGATTGTGCTCCAGTAGTTTTCCCAGAGCGCAACCGGCAGCCAGCCAAGCTTGACGCCGATATAGTACTGCATGAGCGCCGCGAAGACGAACGACGGGATCGACATGCCGAGAACGGCGAGCGTCACGGACGAATAGTCGAGCCAGGTGTTGTGGCGGAGCGCCGACACGATGCCGAGGATGAGCCCGAGGATCGCGCCGAACACGAGCCCCTGGAGCCCGATGAATGCGGACGGTCCGACCCGGTCGCCGATCATGCTCATGACCGTGCGCCCCTGGTATTGGAACGAATAGCCGAGGTCGCCCTGCAGCAGGTTTCCGACGTAAGTCAGGTACTGGACCGCGACCGGCTTGTCGAGCCCGTACTTCGCATCAAGGATGGCGCGCTGGGATTCCGTCAGTTTCTCGGCGTTTGAGTAAGGCGTCCCCGGCAGCAGCTGCATGAGGAGAAATGTGGCCGTCACAATGATGAACAGCGTGATGACCGCGTACATGAAGCGTTTCAGCAAGTAGCTTTTCATGATGTCCGTTCACCTCTCTTGAACTTCCTAGTCAGGTTTGATTCCGGCGGTGTGAAGCAAACCGCGCTGAACGTGAAGCAAATGCCCGTGAATGTTAAGCAAGCCCTCCCCGCGGGTCCGGGGCTTCCCGGAAAACAGGAAAGCGGGGGATGCACCAGTGGCTCCCCCGCTTGTCTGCTGCTTGTTCAGGTTTATTCGACCGAAGTCCATTTCAGGGAAATGTCTGCGCCGGCCGGGTGGATGATGAGGTTCTTGATGTCCGGGCGTGTCAGGTACGAGTTGCCGCGCTGGTAGAGCGGAGCGATGGCCGCGTCTTCTTCGAGGAGAACTTTCTCAATCTCGAGAAGCGTTTCGTAGCGGTGGCTCAGATCCGTATCCGTGCGGGCTTCTGCGACGAGCTCATCCAGTTTCGGATTGTGGTAGTCCATCCGGTTGGCGGAGCTTCCCTTGACCCACATGTCGAGGTACGTCATCGGGTCGGCGTAGTCAGGGCCCCATGTGGAAAGGGACAGATCGTACTCGATCGCCTTCTCGATCTCAAGGCGCTGTGCAAACGGAACCGCTTTCAGTTCGAGCTTGAAGCCCGGCAGGTTGTCCTCAAGCTGCGCCTGGAGGTATTCGCCGACTTTCTTCATCTCGTCGGTGTCCGCCATGTTGATGGAGACGGTCAGGCTGTCGGCACCGATCTCGCCGAGGCCTTTCTCCCATGCTTCCTTCGCTTCTTCCGGCGTGCCTTTGGTGACGTCGCCGTTCAGCTCGCGGTAGTCGGTGCCTTCAGGCGACTTGTAGAAGCCTTCCGGAACGGCGCCGTAGAGCGGAACCGAGCCGTCTTTCAGGATGACGTCGGTGAGGCCTTCGCGGTCGATGGCCAATGTGATGGCGCGGCGGATGTTCACGTTGGCAAGGGCTTCATTGTTATGGTTGAAGCGCAGGAACACGGTGCCCGATGCCTTTTCATTCGTGAAGCCATCGTTGTCCTGATACTGGTCGACGAGCGAGGAAGTGAGCTTCACGCGGTCGACTTTGTTCGTTTCATACAGGTTGGCGCCGGACTGCGGGTCTTTGATGACGATGAATTCGGCTTTGTCGAGCTTCACCGAGTCGGCATCCCAGTAGTCTTCGTTCTTTTCGAGTGTCCAGCCCTGTTCCTGCTGCCATGCGGTGAACTTGAACGGCCCGTTGGACAGGATGTTGTCCGCTTCAAGCGCATACTGGTCACCCTGTTCCTCGACGAACTTCTGGTTCTGAGGGAGGAATGTGGCAAACGCGAGCAGTGTTTCAAACAGCGGGTTCGGCGCTTCAAGCGTCACTTCGAGCGTCTTGTCGTCGATCGCCTTGATGCCGAGCTCCTCGGCGTCCGCTTCTTCGTTCATGATCTTTTCGGCGTTCTTGATGCCTGCCGTGACGAGCATATAATTGTACGGGCCGGCTTCGCGCATGACGCGCTTCCACGCATACTCGTAGTCGTGGGCCGTCACCGGATCTCCGTTGCTCCAGTTCTGGTCGCGGAGCGTGAACGTATGGGTGATTTCGTCGTCGCTCTTGTCATGCTTCTCGGCCCCGGCCAGCTCCACTTCGTTGGACTCGTTCTGGCGGTAGAGACCCTCATTGATGTTGTTCAGGACGTTGAATGCGATGGAGTCGTGCGCCTGCGTGGAGTCCATTGTCGGGATGTCGGAGCCTTCGCTCAGGACGATGGTCTGTGCCTTGGAGCCGTCCCCTTCGGCTCCTTCCTTGTCCGAGCCTTCGGAACTCTTGCCGCCGGAATCACTGAAGTTGCAGCCGGCGAGCATGAGCATGGCCGCGGCCGGGAGCATGAATCTCTTGACCCACTTTGTATCCATAATTTCCCCCTTCTTTCTGTTTAAAGTTAAGCCTATTTTATATATACTAAAGCTAGAATGCAATATCTTTTTAAACAATTTAGAAATCTGTAACCGCTGCCACTCTTGCTCGGAAAGGAAGTTTGTCATGTTCCGGAAATTAATTCCGCTGCTTTTCTTCATTCCGCCCGTTTTCATCGGGTATTCATGGCTTTCAGGCACTCCCCGTCCGGTGGAGGCGGCCGATGCGCTGTTTTACATCAGCCTGGCGCTGATGCTGGCCGGCGGCATCCTGTACATCGCCCGCCATGAAGTGACCGGGATATTCACCCGCAACTGGAAGCGGTTCTTTCGTCCCGGCCGGCGGGAGTCGTTCATCCGGGAAAAAGAAGGACGCGCAGAGAAGGCCCGTTTCAAAAAGGAGCCGCTCCCCGCGCGTCCGGTGTTTCTTTTCGGACTTTATTGTTTTACGGTCAGTCTTGTTGCGTCGTTCATGCTGATGTAGGTCATCGGGGCATGAGTTCGAGGAAGTTGCGGTGGGCAAATCCCTTTACCTGGTCCTCGGAGAAGCGCTTGAGCAGTTCGTTGATGAGATTTTGCTGCATCGAGGCGTCCGACAGCCGGTTGACTTTGTCGGTGATGCCGTCAAAGTCCGAACCGAGGCCGATATGCTTTTCGCCGCCGATCGAGCAGAAGTGGTCGATGTGGCGGATGAGATCGTCGATCGTGACCTGTTCGGCTTCCCGGATGAATGCCGGACAGTAGACGACATGGGTCATGCCGCCTTTGGCCCAGAGTGCCTTCGCCTGCTCGTCATGCAGGTTCCGGACATGGTCGCGGACAGCGCGGGCGTTGGAATGGCTCGCAATCGGATAATCCGCTTCCTCGATGACATCCCAGAAAGCCCGCTCGCACAGATGCGAGACGTCGGTCAGGATTTTGTGTTCGTTGTTGAACGCGACGATCTCGCGGCCGAACAGGGTCAGCCCGCCGCCGCGCGGCTCACCGGCGCCGTCCGCTGCGAGGTTGGCGTTGTTCCACGTGAGGCCGACCGAACGCACGCCGAGCCGGTGCAGGACACTCAGCTTTTTCAGGTCGTTTCCGATCGCGTCGACGCCTTCAAGCGTGAGCAGTGCCCCGGTCTCCCCTTCCTGCAGTGCATCGATGTCGCTCCAGTCGCGGATCAGTTTCATGTCCGGATTGTTGCCGAGCACGTCTTCATAGAACCAGTGCACCTGATCGAGCGCGGCCTGGAACTTCTCCTCCGCCTTCATGCCCGGCCAGATGAAGATGGCGAACGCCTGGACCTTCACATCCCCTTTTCGCAGCCGTTCCCGGTTCGTATCGAGCTCGGGCGCGTCTGCGAATTTTATTTTCCCGTCGGCTTCGTACAGCTTCAGCAATGCGTCACAGTGCAGGTCGATGATTTGCAACGGTTCCCGCCCCTTCCTTTGCAGTTTCAATGAACCGGCTGAACAGCCGGAGTGATGGTTCGTCACCCGCCGCGGCAAGCGCTTCCGGGTGCCACTGCACGCCGACCGCGAACCGGTGCTGCGTGCTTTCGACCGCTTCAATGATGCCGTCGGAGGCCATTCCCGATACGGCGAACGGCGCCTTGACTTCTCGGACGGCCTGGTGATGATACGAGTTCACGCGGAACCGCTCGTTCTGCGCCGCTTCCCGGAGGATGCTTCCTTCGGCCGTGTCGACGAAATGGGATGTGTGCGTGCGCGCGGCCTTCTGGCTGTGCTGAAGCAGTTCCCGGTCGATCTGGGCGTAGATGTCCTGATACATGTCGCCGCCTTCCGCGATGACCATGATCTGGAGGCCGCGGCAGATGGTCAGAAGCGGCAGGTCTCGCTGGAGCGCTTCTTTGATGAGCGCCATTTCGGATGCATCGCGGCCCGGCGATATTTCGCCGAGATTCCGGTGCGGTTCTTCACCGAACAGCGTCGGGTCGATGTCGCCGCCGCCCGTGACGATCAGGCCGTCGAGCCGGCCGAGAATCTCCGCCGCGTCATTCTCCGTGCCGATCGGGATGAGCAGCGGGATTCCGCCGGCACGCGAGACGGCAGTGATGTAATCGTAATTGAGCATGTGCTTATAATCGAGCTCCACGTCGGTCGTAATGCCGATGATCGGTTTCAATGGAGGGTCCCCCTTCAGTTGGCTTTCTTCAATGTTTATTCCACACCCGGCAGGATGTTGAGCGTTTTCGCGTCCGCATCAAGCAGTGCCTCCGTGCCGAGCGGAACGGCGAAATGCGGCTGGCAGTGCCCGATCTTGAAGCCGGACACGACCGGCTTGCCGAATCCGCGGAAAAAGCTCTCGAAAACGTCTTCGTACCGGCTGTCGCCCTTATGGTCTTTCGGATACCTGAAATCGCCGATCGCGATGCCCGAAACCCGGCCGAGCGCACCGGAAAGCCGGAGCTGATTGAGCATCGAGTCGACTTTGTATGGCGGCTCGTCCACATCTTCGATGAGCAGAATCGCCCCGTCGAGCTCCGGCGCAAACTTGGTGCCGAGCGATGCTGTGATGAGCGACAGGTTGCCCCCCGCAAGATTCCCGCGTGCCGTTCCGCCGGAAAGCGTCTGAAGCGGAGAAACTGATTCATCATATTGAAGCTCGACCGGCCCGAACAGCTGGCCGAACATCCTGGCGGACAACGGATGGAAATCCGGCTTTCCGACATCCGACGCAAGCATCGGCCCGTGAAAGGTCACGAGATCCGAATACTGGTTGATCGCCATGTGGAGCGCGGTGATGTCGCTGTATCCCCAAAACACTTTCGGGTTGTCCTTGATCATCGGGTAGTCAATCCGGTCAAGATAACGGGCCGCCCCGTATCCCCCACCGGCGCAGATGATGCCCCGGATGTCCGGATCTTCGAACATCCCATGCAGATCGGCGAGGCGCTCATCGTCGGTCCCGGCAAGGTAGCGGCTTTTGTTGAGCACCGCGTCGCCCATCTTCCACTTGAGCCCGAGCGACTCCAAAAAGGCGAGCGAACGTTCAAGCTGATCCTGGTTCGGCGGGCTGGAAGGCGCGACGATTCCGACGGTGTCCCCTTTTTTCAGGCGGGGCGGCCGTGTGAGTCCGCGGCTCATCGGTAGGTTGTCTGAAGGGCCAACTCGATCATGACGAGCATCGCCCTGTACGCTTCCAGGATGTCCTTCGCCTCGTACCGGACGATCGTCGTGCCCGGTTCGATTTCGCAGCCCGGCATGAACGCCGCCCATTCCGCCTGGCCGTAGTTCGTAAATTCAATGCGGAGCACCGGCTTGTCCGGCGGCAGCAGCGGCTGCACGTTCGCCTTGTTTGCGATCGCCTCCTGCGTTTTTTCCATGAGCAGATTGTACGCTTTTGCCGGAGACAACGACTGGACCGCAGAGCGGGTGAGCGACTTTTTCACGGCCGCCGTCACAACGCCCGGGATGAGTTCCTCCGCTTCGCGGCACGCCCCGTCATCGCCCGCGACCATGATGACGGGCACGCCGTGGAAGCCGGCGACGTAGGCATTGAATCCGATTTCCCCGATTTCTTTATCATTGATCCACATATTGCGCACGCCGTGGATCATCGAGTGGCTCATGACGCCCGGCTGGCCTGCGCGGGAATGATACCCCGTGAAGATCGCCCCGTCAAAGCCGGCGCCGATCCCTTCCACCATCGAGTATAATTTCACGCCGCCGTTGATCAGCTCGGCTTCGGGGTGAAGCATCGTCGGCAGCAGGTTGTTCATCTTCGAATGGCTGTCGTTGACGAGCACCTGCCCGGCACCGGCAACGAGCGCCCCCTCGATCACCGCGTTCGCATCCGTCGTCATGAGCTCGCGCCCGATGTCATAGTTATGCGCGGAAGAATCGACGAATGTGTAATCCGGGATGCCCGTGATCCCTTCCATGTCGACCGAAAGATAGATGTTCATCGGTTTTCCTTCTTTCTTTTTCTGAACTATTTTCGTTTTCGAAATACATGTCCACTTTAGCAGAATCCGGCCTGCCGGACAATGCGGGCGGCGGGGAAATTCGAGATCGCGCCGGGCGTTCGCGGGAGCGTTATCTTTATCCGGCGAAACGTTATCTTTATCGGCGTGAATGTTATCTTTATCGGCGCAAGCGTTATCTTTATCTACAGAATGCATCAAAAAAACGGAGGAGCTTCGCGCTCTTCCGCCAGATCCGACTATTAAATGATGGTGATTCCCTGCTTCTCCAGCAGCTCTTTCAGCTCCTGGAACTTGTTTCGGCTGAGGGGCAATTCGCTTCCGTCGTCGAGCCGGATTGTGTAGGAGCGGGTGAGAGAGTCCGGCCGGATGGATTCGATCCGGTGAAGCGGGACGATGAACGACTGGTGGGCCCGGTAAAATCCGTACGGTCCGAACATGTCCTCGATGTTTTTCATCGAGTCGCCGGTGTGGAACGACTCGCCTGTATGCAGGACGATGGCTATTTTGCGGCCGTCTTTTTCGATGAAGCGGATGTCTTTGACATTGACGAGCCGGATGCCGCCGTCCGCTTTCACGCCGATTTTCCGGTCCGGCACTTCCCGGGACGTCTGTTTTTCCAGCCGCTCGCGGACGGTGCGGAGTGCCTTTTCAAGCCGGAAAAAGTCCACCGGCTTGATCAGAAAGTCGACGGGATGGTACTCATAACCCTCAAGTGCGAAACCGGAATGGCCCGTGACGAAGATGATGGGAAGGTCGCGGTGCGCCGACTGGATGTGCCGCGCGAGCTCAAGGCCCGTGATGTCGCCCATCTCGATGTCCAGGAACAGGAGGTCGGGCTTGTCGCGGCCGAGGAATACGAGCGCTTCCCGGCCGCCGTTCACTTCTCCGATCACTTCGATGAACGGAAACAAGTCCAGTTGCTGCTTCAAGTGCCGGATGGCGTTCGGATCGTCATCCACGATCAGCGTGCGAATCATCATCGTCTTCCTCCCCCCTATTCCCCAGTTCCGTTCATCCGGTCTCGGGAATCCGGACGTTCAGCGTGAGCCGGCCGTCTGCAAGCTCCGGGAAAATCACGCCGTGATAACGCTGCACGAGACGTTCGGTACCGGCGAGGCCGACGCCTTCATGGCCGGCTTTGGACGTGAAGCCGGATTCAAACATGCGTCCGGCCCGTTCATCATCAAGTCTTGCCGGATTCGTCACCCGGATGACCGTCTGCTGGTGCTCTTTCATGATTTCCACTTCGATTTCCCGTTCAGCCGATTCCGGAACATTTTCCGCTATTTCCTCGATTGCATTCTGAATCAGGTTGCCAAGGACTTTGTTTATATCATAGACGGAACAGGCCATATCCCGCAGGTCATCATGGATCACATAGCGGATCCGGATGCCCTGCTGCTTGGCCTGCTCGCCGAGTGTGTTCAGCAGTGCGCTCACGGCCGGGTGCCGCAGCGGGAGCAGTTCATTCACCTGCTGGACTTTCTTCACGACTTCACTGATGTAGGCGCTTGCCTCCTCATACTGTCCTTCCTTGATCAGCCCGTAGACCGATGTGAGATGGAAGTTGAAGTCATGCCGCTGCGAGCGCACGAGTCCGAAAAAGCTCAGCATGTCCTGCTGGTACTGGCGGTCGAGGAGCAGGCGTGCCTCCTCCGAATTGAAGTCGAGCGCACGCTTCAGAAAATACAGCATGAGTCCGACCATGAACAGCGACCATCCGGTGACGAACAAGCGGTACGTCAGGCTGAACCGGCCGAGTTCCTGAAATGTATAAAACAAAAACACGTCAAGCACGGCAAGAAGGAGAATACCAAAAAAGAGATGCGGCTTCCGGGAAGGTTCGCTTCCGCCCCGTGCCGTTTCCACGTGGAACAATTCATCCCTGAACAGGACCGGCTCTTTTTTGAAGAACAGCATGGCAAACAGGATATTGTTGAGTCCGATGAACAAGACGATGACCGCACGGATGAACGGGTCGTCCCATGCATCGCCTGCGTCCAGAAAAAGCCCGAGCAGGTTCCACTGGAGCATGCGGACGACCGCCGTGTCGAATGTGAACGCGACAAAGACGGCGGCCACGTCAGTCTCTTTCCGATCATCCCGTCCAACAACTTTCTGCGCATTTCAGGGGATGGACATCCTCTTCGTGCCCCCGAACGGTCTCCTTATTGCTTGGCGATATGCTCGGCTTCCCATCGGTTTTGCTTTTCGACGGGGTCGAGCTCCGACAGATCCTCGTAGCCATAATCGATGTTCATCTTCCCGTCACGGGCCAATGAAAACGTCAGGCTCGTCCAGGGTTGTTGTTCCTGACGGCCGAATTCGACCCACAAAGCCTTCAGGACATCATACAGTTCTTCATCCAATTGATCGAACTCTTCTTCACTCACGCCAAAAGTGTCCGGAATATCGAGACTATAGACCGGTTCGCCCCCGCCTGAGGGTGCATAGTAGAAAAAGGCCGTGTAATAGCCATCCCAATATTCGTTATACAGCTTGATCCAATCCCACTCCTCCGGAATCATGCCAATGATCGCATGGGCGACCCGGGTATATAATTCTTCCATTTTTTCAGTGTTCAAAATCTACGCCTCCTTATTGATTGTCAAAAATGGTTCGATGTTTCTTGCCGTCAATCCAATAATTAATCACAAACCGTTCCGGGGTGAAAACGGACGGTACGGTGGCCCTTTCATTGTACAGCCCGTCTTGCGGCAGGCAAAAAGCCGCCCGGACCTACTTACCGGACGGCTTTCTCGTGCTTACCCAATGGAAAAGGCTTCAGAAGCTGGTTTTGATGGTGATAAATTTCATCTCGGTCATGCCTTCGATGGCATATTTGACGCCTTCGCGGCCGTAGCCGCTCATTTTGACGCCGCCGTACGGCATGTTGTCGACGCGGAAAGTCGGGATGTCGTTGATGATGACGGCGCCGGCTTCAATTTCGTCGGCTGCCTTCATCGCGGATTCGATGTCGCGCGTGTAGATGCCCGCGTTGAGTCCGTATTGCGAGTCGTTGACGAGGTCGATCGCCTCGTCCAGATCCGAGTATTTCATGATCGTGACAATCGGGGCGAACACCTCCATGCAGACGACGTTCATGTCCGGCGTCACGTCGGTCAAGACGGTCGGCGCGATGCCGTTCTGGATGCGGTTGCCGCCGGTACGGATGGTCGCACCCTGTTCCTTGGCGGCTTCGATCCACTCCAGGGCCCTGTCGGCTTCGCCCGGATGGATCATGGAGCCGACGTCCGTCGATTCATCCGACGGGTCGCCGATCTGCAGTTTTTCCGTTTCTCGGACGAATCCATCCACGAATTCATCATAGATGCTTTCATGCACATACACCCGCTGGAGCGAAATGCACACCTGCCCGGAAAATCCGAACGCACCCGTCACGGCACGGGGCAAGATCTTCTCAAGCGGCACGTCCGGCTCCACGATGAGCGCGGAGTTCGAGCCGAGTTCAAGCGTCAGCTTTTTGAGCCCGACTTTTGATTTGATGTCGAGACCGACCGGCACGCTGCCGGTGAATGTCACTTTTTTCACCAGCTCGTTCGTGATGAGCGATTCGCTCAGTTCGCTGCCGCTGCCCGTCACGATCTGGAGTGCGCCGTCAGGCAATCCGGCTTCCTTGAAAATCTCCGCAAGCGCCAGTGAAGACAGCGGCGTCTGCGTGGCGGGCTTCAATACGACCGTGTTGCCGACGGCGAATGCCGGTCCGAGCTTGTGGGCAACGAGATTGGACGGAAAGTTGAACGGCGTGATGGCAGCAACGACGCCGAGCGCCTCGCGTTTTGTCCAGCCGATGCGGTCCGTCACGCCCGGCGCCGCATCCATCGGCACCGTCTCGCCGTACAGCGATTTGGCTGCCTCCGCGGAAAACTGATACGTCGCAATCGTCCGGTCGATCTCCCCCCGGGCCGTTTTGATCGGCTTTCCGGCTTCTTTGGCGAGCAGTTGCGCCAGTTCTTCCTTCTGCGCCTCGATCAAATCCACCGCCCGGTAAAGCAGTTCGGCCCGCTCGTATGCCGGCCATTTCCTGAATTCAAGAAATGCCTCCTGCGCACCGGCGATTGCCCGCCGGACGTCTTCCTCATCGGCTTTCGCCACCTCGGCGATCACTTCCTGGGAATACGGGGACTTCAGCTCATACGTCCGGTCCGCATCCTGCCAGCTTCCGTCTATCCAAAGTTTCCAGTTTTCCATTCACGAGCACCTCCTGAATTCATTCTATACCCGATTTCCCGGCCGGTGAAATGCTATACTCGGAAGCAGGACAGCAAAACAGGGAGTTGGGCGCAATGCACGAGTTTGACGTCATGCTCGGAACAAGCGAATTAATCACGAAAGAAACATTAATGCGAGACCTGTCGGATGCCGGAATCAAACCGGGCGACCGGATCATCGTCCATACTTCGATGAAGGCGATCGGCTGGGTGTCCGGCGGTGCCCAGGCGGTGACGGAGGCACTTCTTGAAACCGTCACGGAAAAAGGGACGGTCGTCATGCCGGCACAGTCCGCCGACAATTCCGACCCGGCGAACTGGCAGATGCCGCCCGTTCCGGAAGACTGGCACGAGCCGATCCGCCGATCGCTGCCCGCCTACGATCCGCACCTCACGCATCTTCGGGGAATGGGAAAAGTGGCGGAGTGCCTGCACCGGCATCCGGCGACCGTCCGGAGTCCCCATCCTGCGCATTCCTTCATCGCGCACGGCCGGGATGCGGGCGAATGGATGCAGGACCACCCGCTGGACGATTCGTTCGGCGAAGGGTCACCACTCGGGAAAATGTACGGCAACGGCTTGAAGATCATCCTGCTAGGTGCCGGGTACGACTCCTGCACCGCGCTTCATCTTGCGGAATACCGGGCGCCCGGACTGGAGACATACCGGGACGGCGCCGCAATGACCGTGGACGGGGAACGCCGCTGGGTGGAATACGACATGGCGAAGCTCGACTCGGACGATTTCCCCGTGCTGGCGCGTGCCTTCGAGCGCGAACATCCTGAAGAAGTGGCCCACTGCAAAATCGGCCAGGCCAAGACGACCGTTGTCGCCATGGATCCGCTCGTTGATTTCGGGATGGAGTGGATCGGCAGGCTGCGGGTGAAAAAACACGCCTCGAACAATGAAGATAACAACTGCCGATAGTGCCGGCAGGGGGCAATGGCCGAATGTCGGAACAAGCTTGCTGCAAGTCCGGCAATCGCCTGCGAATGTTCGGCAACGCCAGGCAGTGTGATGTTTCACTTTCCGCCGGGCAGGGTATGTGAATGGAAAATTGGAGGAAGTGGGGAGTTACATGGCGAAGCAAGACAAATGGGTGGAAGAAACTTACGAAGACCGGCAGACACGCGAAGAGCTCGGCCGGCAGACGAATGCGGGGTTTGCACGGGTGGAACGGACGGAGATTGACGACGGATCGATCGACATTCCGACGGAACCGGTGCTGGAGCCGCTTTCCGAAGAAGAGATCCGGCGCCGGGTCGGGTCAGGCAACTTTGAGGCGGCGAAGGATGATAAGCAGACCGGGTCGATCAACAGTTGATTGGTTGATTGGAAAGCGAAAGGGCGGTTGCCGGAGGGCGCCGCTGTTTTTTGTGCGAATTTTTGCCGCCACAAACACAAAGCAAGGACCCGGCATTGCCCGGCGGCCGGCTGGCCGGCGGGAATCGTCCGTGTCCCTGCTTTGATTACATGTTTTCGCGGTAAGGCATATACGGCTGCAGCGGCGTATTGATGATGGAAATCGGCACTTCGATCGACTTGCCGGTCTGGATCTCGTATGGCGTGGAAAGCCGGTTGGCGGCGGCCAGTTCGCGTGCGGACAAACCGTAGTGTGAAGCGATGCCCTCCAGCGATTCGCCTTCGGCCACTTCATGGGTGCCGCGGATTTTCTCCACTTTGCATGCCGATTGCTTGAACAAGGGCTGTTTGGAAAGCGGATCCACCAAGTCCAGCGTCAGCTCGTTGGCCGCCTCTTTTTTCTCCCAGTTGCCAAAGTGGAACGGAACGAACACGAGCCCCTTCTGGACGATTTCACCAATCCTTGCGGGAACTTCGATTTCTCCGCGCGGCGATGAAATGCGGACCACTTCCCCTTCTACGATGCCGAGCTCTTCAGCATCGTCGGAATGGATTTCGGCGTATCCGTGCTGCGCCGCCATGTGGAGCAGCGGCGAACGGGCCGTTTTGGTCCGGGTGTGCCAGTGCCAGACGAGACGGCCCGTCGTCAGCCACATCGGATAATTGTCATCCGGTTTTTCCATCGGGCGGAGATTGCGCGTCGGATGCAGGATGGCCCGGCCTTCCGCTCCGATTTCCTCATACTCTTCCTTTGAGTTGGCCCGTCCGGTGAACTGGTTCTTGCCGAAGGTCTGTGCATCATTCACTTTCGTGTGGAACTTGAAGTCGGAATACAGGCGCGTCGTGCCGGTGGATTCCTCGTCCGGAACCGGCCAGCGCATGCCGTTCAACCGTTCAAGGCGGTCGTATGTGACACCGGTCATGTCACACGGACGTCCCTTCGATACCCGCTTGAACTCTTCGAAACATTGTTCGGGCGTCGAGTATTGGATGAGCGGATTTCCGTCTTTGTCCTGAAATTCCATCCGTCCGGCGAAATCCAGCAAAATTTCAAAATCCGATTTGACCCCTGCCGGCGGCTCGACGGCTTTTCTGGAAAGGTTGAGTGTCCGGTCGCCGTTTTCCATGATGCCTTCTTTTTCGCCCCAGAGCGCGGCCGGCAGGATCACGTCCGCCACTGCCGCCGTCTCGGTGAGGAACGGATCCTGGACAATGACGAATGTCTTTTCGAGTGCTTTTTTTGCCCGCCTGCGGTTCGGCAGCGATACCATCGGATTGGTCCCGATGTTCCAGAACAAGTCCACTTCGTCCTTTTCAATCATTGAAATGATGTCTTCGATCCCTTTTTCCGGACCGACCGGCAATCTGTCTTCCTCTACATTCCAGAGTTCAGCCATTTCCTTGATATGGTCGGGATTGTTCGGATTCCGGTGGGCCGGATAAGTCCCGACCCCGCCTGCCGTCCTGTTGGCCGAGGAGCTTGGCTGGCCGGCCATATGGAGCGGGCCGCTGCCCGGCTTGCCGATCAGCCCCCGGATCAGATGAAGGTTATTGACCGCCACGCATGCCGTTGTCGCTTCCGAACTTTGGTAGACCCCCTGCAGGGTGGTTGTGACGAGGGACGGGGTGTTTCCGAGCCGGTCGACCAATTTCTCAAAAGTTTCCATCGGTACGCCGGACGCATCCGATGCTTTTTCCATTGTCCACTCTTCCACGGACTCTTTCATCTCGTCAAAGCCGACCGTATGGATTCCGATAAATTCCTGGTCGATCTGTCCCCTGCTGATCAGTTCGCGGATGATCCCGTTCATGAGCGGCACATTCTCACCCGGCGTCAGCTGGATATGCAGGTCGGCTTCTTTTGCCGTCAGGGTTTTCCTCGGGTCGACGACGATGAGGTACGGCTTGCCCGTCCGATTTTTGCGGTCCATGATCCGCTCAAACAAGACTGTCCCCGTTTCGGCGGCATTGTGGCCGAACAGCATGAGGGTTTCCGTTTCGTCGATATCATCAAACGAGGCCGGCGCACCGTCCGCCCCGAATGACTGGAGCAGGCAGAACTCCGTCGTCGCCGTGCACAGCCTCGTATTGGCATCGAGTAGGTGGGTCTGCAGGCCGGCACGCCCGACTTTGGCAATCGTGTAGTAGTCTTCGATGAATCCCTGTCCGGTTGAGTAAATGCTGATGCTGTTCGTTCCTTTTTCCTTCATCGCTTTGCGGGCCTTTTCGGCGATGAGGCCCATCGCTTCTTCCCATGTGGCCGGTTCGAGGTCACCGGCCGCATTGCGGATAAGCGGCGTTTTCAGACGGTCGGGGGCCTGATTGGCATACCACTGGTTTTCACCTTTTGGTCCGAGCCGCCCCCGGTTGATCGGATGCTCACCGTTCCCCTTGATTCCGACAATCTGCTCATCCTTGACGGCTATGTAACAGCCGCAGCCGACGGAACAGATATTGCATGTACTGTATACCCACCTGTCGACATTCCCCTGGCTGTAGACATTTTGGTCGATTCGTTCGCTTTCCCAAGCCATCCAGATTTCCTCCCTTCACACTGCCGGAAAATAGACGTCCGGCACAACATATTTCACTTCAAGCCGGCCATACGTCTTTTCCAATTGCACCGCCGCCTTTTCAAACAAACTTTTCATGTCTTTCACAATCGGGCCGACTTCATCGACCGCAGCTCCGGACGGATCATCCATCCAGCCGACTGCCCGTTTCCACGATTCGAAAAACGGTCCGATCACTTCATTTGCATGATAAGACGCCGTGCAATAGGTCTTGATGTCCTCCAGTGCCGGCAGATCGGTTTCACGGAACTGAGAGACCAGCTGCTTTAACTGGTTTTCTTGGTCCTCAAGCGCCGTTCGAAGCAGAATGACCGCAGGATGGTCGTAATTCCCAAGCAACTCCAGTGCCCGTCGGTTATCGCTGCATGCCTCTTCGAGAAGCGGACCCAGCCCGTTCGGCATATGAATCTCCTCCCCTCTTCATTCTCGCCACTATTCCCTTTCCCCCGGCGGTTCGGAACAAACGCAAAAACAGGCAGGCGGGCACATTAAAGGGATATCCCTAATGCAATACACCTGCCTGCCCCGTATTTCTTTATCCGCCGATATAAGACATGCCGATTTTCTTGCGGTTTTTGGCGGTTTGTTCTGTGCGCTCGTCCGAATACCGGTCAGCCCGGCTTTCCCAGACGCCCCGGATCGCATCCGCGAGTTCATCGTCCGAAGCCCCTCCGCGGACCAGCTCCCGGAGGTCAAAGCCGCCTTCCGCGAACAGGCAGGTGATCAGCTTGCCGTCGGATGACAGCCTGGCGCGCGTACAGGTCGAGCAGAATGACTCGGACACGGAGGTGATGAAGCCGACCTGGGCCCCGTTGTCCCGGTACCGGTAGCGCTTGGCGACTTCGCCGTAATAGTCGCGGCCGACCGGCTCGAGGTCGTATGCCCCGGCCAGCCGCCCGTAGATCTCCTTTTTCGTGACGACGTCTTTGAAGCTCCAGCCGTTGTCGTTGCCGACGTCCATGAACTCGATGAACCGGAGTGTGATGCCCCGCTCCTTGAAGTGCGCGGCCATCGGCAGGATTTCCGAATCGTTGACGCCTTTTTTCACGACCATGTTCACTTTGATCTCAAAGCCGATGTCGCGGGCCAGGTCGATCTGCTTGAGGATGCGGGCCGGGTCCACGCCGCGCCCGTTGAGTTCGCCGGATATGTCCGGGTCGAGCGCGTCGAGACTGATATTCAGCCGGCGCAGGCCCGCGTCATGGAGCGGCCGGGCGTGCGCACCGAGCAGCAGTCCGTTTGTCGTCAGGCCGATGTCTTCGATGCCGGGAACGCTCAGAATGCGTTCCACGAGCTCGGGCAGGCCACGCCTCATGAGCGGCTCGCCGCCCGTCAGCCGGATTTTCTTCACGCCCGCTTCTGCGAACAGCTTCGTCAGGCGGTGGATCTCTTCAAATGACAGCAGCTCCGATTTCGGCAGGAATGCGTAATCATCCCCGAACACCTCTTTCGGCATGCAGTAGGAACATCTGAAGTTGCACCGGTCGGTCACCGAAATCCTCAGATCGCGGATCGGCCGTCCGAACCGGTCGGTCAATGGTTGTCGGGTCATGTCGCTTCCTCCCTTTCCGTTCAGGCTGCCGGTATGTATCCATTACCCATCAATCGGTGTGTTCACATTCCGGAACACAGCCGGATTTTCGTTCAGTTCAGCGGCATCGATCCAGTCTGTGCTCACGCTCCCGAGAAACCGGATGACGCCCCGTTCCCCCGCTTCCAGCGACTGGCGCAGGCTTTCTTTCAGCGTGCCGGACCACACGCCCACGAGCGGCACCGGGTGATCTTGCGTGCGGACGGCAGTGACCGGCGTCCCGCGCAAGGCCAGCTCCATCAGGCGGGCGGCCTCCTCCGGGCCGATGAACGGCATATCGCACGGCAGGATCACATAGCGCTCATCCGGGAAGGCTTCCATCGCGGAATAAATTCCGGCGAGCGGGCCGTCGCCTGCGAATTCCGCCTCATCCGTCACCGTGCAGAATCCGCCATCCATCCTGCCAAGATGCTCGGGACGTACCGAAATGACAACCGGGCTGCAGCCGGCTTCCGCTAGCGCTTCCGCCGCCCGGCGCCAGAACGGGCGGCCGTCCAGTTCGGCAAACGCCTTCGGGGAACCGTACCGCCTGGATTCGCCCCCTGCCAGCACGATGCCCGTCGCCATCAGCCGCCGCTCACAGGGGGGATGAAGGCGGCGGTGTCTCCTTCGCCGAGCCTGTCATCCGGCAATGCATATTCCTCATTGACGGCGATTCGAGCGCCGCCTTCGCGGATGCCCGGATATTTATCTTCCGCCCATTTCCACAGTTCTTCCACCGTACGGCCGGACAGGTCCGCTTCTTCGGACGGCCTGCCGGTCAGATCGCGGATGCCGGCAAAGTAAAGCAGCTTGATCATGGATTCTTCACCTCCGGTTTGCGGTTCTGGTCGCCGATCCACTCTTCCCCGGTTTCCCAGATTTCTTTTTTCCAGATCGGCACGTCCTGCTTGATCCGCTCGATGCAATATTCATTTGCCTCGTAGGCGGCTTTTCGGTGAGGGGAAGACACTGCGATGACGACCGCCACTTCACCGATTCCGAGTTCCCCGATCCGGTGTGCGATCGCCGTGCGGGTCCCTTCCCATTTCTCCTCGACTTCCCGGCCGATCTGGGCCATTTTCTTCTCGGCCATCGGCACGTAGGCGTCATAGGACAAATGCAGCGTCCGGATTCCTTTTGTCCATTCGCGCACATGCCCCGTGAACAGGACGACCGCACCTGCTTCCGGGCGAACGACGAGGTCCGCGTACCGCTGCGGATCGATCGGTTCCCTGACGATTTCATAGACGGACATATCCGGTTCCTCCTTCCCACCAGCGGCCGAACCAGCCGCGGATCGCTTCGTTGTCTCCCCACACTGCCCGGTCGCCGTCCGCATCGGCTTCTTCCGGTACGACGGACAGGACGATGTTCGGCAAGCCTTTCAGTTCCTGCCAGTCTTCGGTTGTCCGGGCAACGGCGATTTTCTCGTAGTTCGCCTTCTTGAATCCTTCAATGAAGACGAGATCCGGCCGGACCGCTGCAGCGAGCCGGATGAGCGGCTCGGGATCCCCGTCATCCATGTCCAGATGGACTTGCGCAATCCCGCCGCCCGCCACGGCGGACACGGCGGCGCCGTCCGCAAAGAACTTCATGCTGTCGGTCCCGGGATCGGGCAGGGCGGGCGGTCCCCCGTGGCCGTGGTGCTTCACGGCAGCCGTTTTCAGTCCGAGCACTCTTGCTTCGCCGAGCAGTTCCCGGATGATCGCCGTCTTGCCGCTGTTTTTGAAGCCGGCCACCTGGAGCACCCTCACTCCATCCACTTTGCGCTTCCCTCTTCCATCCCGAGCAGCAGAACGTCGACTTCATCGCCGGCGCGGTATCCGCGCGTCCCGCCCGGCAGGACGATCAGCGCATTGCCGCGGGCGATCGACGACACGGCATTGGACTTGTTGAAGCCGGCGGGGGTTGCCGTCTTGCCGTCATAGACGGCGCGGACGAACCGGTCGAACGGATTCGCTTTCGTAAAGTCCTCCCCGAGCACGGCTTTCGTGTGCGGCAGGAACGGCTTGTTTGCGCCCATCATCCGGAGCAGCGCAGGCCTTGTGAACAACTCGAAGCCCGTGAAGCAGGAGCTCGGGTTGCCCGACAGGCCGAACAGCAGCTTGCCGCTTCCCGCCGCGACTGTCGTCACGCTGCCCGGCCGCATGGCGACCTTGTTGAACAGGACATCGGCGCCGATCCGCCCGTACACCGCCGGAAGATAATCAAAATCCCCGACGGAGACGCCGCCGGTCGTGATGAGCACATCCGTCTCGGTCAGCGCGGATTCGATGGCCTCGGCAACGGCGTCCAGGTCGTCCGACTGGGCATCATACAGTTTATAGCCGATGCCCATCCGACGCAGCTGGGCGGCGATCATCGGGCTGTTGGAGTTGCGGATCTTGCCGGGTGCGAGCGGTTCGGTGACGTCGACCAGTTCCGTTCCGGTCGCAAGGATCCCGACAGTCGGCTGTTTCGCCACTTCCACTTCCGCATAGCCGAATGTCGCCAGCACGGCGACCGTGCCTGCATGGATGAAGCTGCCGGCCGGTACGACTTCCTCGCCCTCTTCCAGGTCTTCGCCTTTGAGCGAAACATTTTCAAGCGGCTCAAACGGCTTGCGGATCGTGAACGCCTCCCCGTCTTCCACTGTCTGCTCGAACATGACGACCGCATCGGCGCCGTCCGGGACGGGTGCGCCGGTCATGATGCGGACTGCCTCCCCTTCGCCGACCGTCTTGGCGGAAACGGTGCCGGCGCCGATTTCGTCGATCACCCGGAACCGGACCCGGCTGCTGCCCGAAGCACCGGCGGTATCCTGCGACCGGACGGCGAATCCGTCATAGGGCGACCGGTTGAACGGCGGCACGGGGTGGGTGGCGCGGACCGGCGAGGCGAGGACCCTTCCTTCGCTTTCCTCGAGCGGCACCGTCTCCGTGCCGGTCTTTCCGGCATGAGACAATACGCGCTCCACCGCTTCTGCCACCGGTATCGGTTTTCGGATTTCCACCACTTCGACCGCCTCCTGTTTCCTCATGCTATACTCATATCATTGATTCCATCATACCGAAAGGATGAGTCCCATGTCCGATCTCACCCATTTCAACGAACAGGGCCGCGCCCGTATGGTCGATGTCTCCGGCAAGGAGGAAACGACCCGGACGGCGGCCGCCAGGACGTCCGTCCTCGTCAATCAAACGATCCACCGCCAGATCTCGGAAGGCACGAACAAGAAGGGAGACGTGTTCGCAGTGGCGCAGGTGGCCGGCATCATGGCCGCGAAAAACACGGCCCAAATCATTCCGATGTGCCATCCGCTCCCGCTTAAAGCGATCGAAATCTCGTTCCACTGGAACATCGATGAGGCGGCCGGCCACTACGAGGTGCTGCTGGAGGCCTCCGTCAAAACGAAAGGCCAGACCGGCGTCGAGATGGAAGCCCTCACCGCCGCATCCGCCGCCGCGCTCACCATTTACGACATGTGCAAAGCCGCAGGCAAGGATATGGTCATCGGCCCGACAATGCTGCTGGAAAAGACCGGCGGCAAGTCCGGCGACTACGTCCGCAAATGATTTCCAAAGCCGCCCATGAGGCGGTTTTTTTATGTCCAATCTGCCGGCGCTCCGCTCACCGGTCCTTCCGCAATTCCGCCGTGATGTGCCGCAGTTCCGGCAAGATCAGGCGTTCCATCGCGAGTCGGACGGCGCCGCGCGAGCCTGGCAGGACGAAGATCGCCTTGTCCGAACTGACCCCTGCCGCCGCCCTGCTGAGGAGCGCCTTCGTTCCGACATCTTCCGCGAAGCTCAAGTACCTGAACAGCTCGCCGAAACCATCGATTTCCTTTGAGAACATCGGCCGGATTGCCTCCAGCGTGATGTCGCGCGCAGCAATGCCGGTGCCGCCCGTCGTGATGACGGCATCAACCTCATCGTTCGGGAACCAGCCGGACAGCATATCCCGGATTTCATCGGGGTCATCCCTCACCCAGCCGCGCTCCGTGATGCGGTGGCCCGCTTCTTCCGCCAGCCGGACGATGAGCGCACCCGCCGTATCCTCCGCTTCGGTCCTCGTGTCACTGATCGTCAAAACCGCAATGCCGAGCGGGCCTTCCGTCTCTTTTCCGTGTGCCAACTGCAATAACTCCTTTCAACCGCCGGTCAGCCGAACAGGCGGTGGTAAATCGATTTGCCTTCATCCGCCGATTTTGCGCCGTGGATGAGCAGCCGGCCGTCGCCGAACAAGACGAGCCGCCGGTCAAATGCATGGAACTCGATGAAATATGGCGTCCGGCGAACATGGCCGGCAATCCGCTTCCCGACGGATTCTCCCGCATCGAGTGTAATCGGGCGCGATGGCTCCGGCAGGATCTGAACGGCATTGCGGCCGCAAAGAACTGCAGTGCTGCCGGCCGCCCTCACCTTCAATTCCGGATAGGACGGGCTTTCGCCACATGTTTCGCAGCCGGCATTGCGGATCCGGGAAACCCCGATGTCGAGCTGCTCATTGCTCCACAGATCAAAATGGTGCACTTTTGTCCGCATTGCGTCCGGGTTGCCGGTAATCCACTTCATCGCTTCCGCGCACTGGATCGCCGCGGTCACCGACACGGCAGGCGGAATGATGCCCGACGTGTCGCATGTGGCGTTCACCGCCGGCAACACCGGCAGGAGGCAGCGGAAACAGGCCGTTTGTCCGGGGACGAACGGAAACACCGTGCCCGAACTGCCGACGCAGGCGCCGTGGATCCACGGGATGCCGTGCTTCATGGCCGCGTCGTTGATCAGCAGCCGCGTCTCGAAGTTATCGGTCGCATCCATGATCAGCGTGCTTTGTCCGGCCAGCTCCTCCATGAGGGGACCATCCGCGTTGCGGATCCAGGTGCGGATGTTCGCATCGCGGCGGATGTCCAGCAGCCGCCGCTCGGCAGCCACCACCTTCGGCAGCATCTGCCGGGCATCTTCTTCCGTGAACAGCTGCTGGCGCTGCAGGTTCGACAGCTCGACGTAGTCGCGGTCGATGAGCAGCAGTTCCCCGATCCCCGCGCGCACGAGCGTTTCCGAAATTGCGGATCCGAGCGCTCCGCAGCCGATGACGGCGACCGCCGCCTCTCCGATCGCCTGTTGGCCCGCTTCCCCCACCGGGTTGAATAATGTCTGTCTTGAATAGCGTCCGTCCACCATTTTTCCCCCTCATGGCCGAAGGGCCGTCCGTTAAGACCGGACGGCCGCTCCGTGTTCTTTCGTGATGTCACTGAACGTGGCGACGTAGCGGATGTCCTCGCCCGTTTCGTCGCGGACGGCGGAAATGTTCAGCCACTGCAGATACTCTTCGCCGCTTTTGCGCTTGTTCCAGATTTCCCCCTGCCACATGCCCTCTTGTTTAATCTCTTTCCACATTTGGTCATAGAAGTCCTTTGATTGCCGGCCGGATGAAAGGATCCGCGGGTTCTCGCCGATTGCTTCGTCCTCCGTGTAGCCGGTCAGTTTCGTAAAGGCCGGATTCACCGCCCTGATCGTCCCGGAGACGTCCGTCACGAGCACGCCCTGGCCGGTCGAGCGGAACACTTCCGCCTGCAGAGACAGACGGTCCTGGTAGTACAGCCAGACCACAAGGACGAGGCTCGCGAGCGCCACCTGAGACAGCAGCATGAAGCCGATCGAGTACTGCCCGGTGATCGAGTGGATCGCCGACAGCATGAGCGGCGGGAAGAATCCGCCGAGCCCGCCCATCATCGACACAAAACCGTTGGCGATGCCGGCCTGCTTGCTGAAGTAGAACGGGACCAGCTTGAAAATGACACCGTTCCCGATTCCTGCGCTCACGGCGATGGCGAGACTGCCGATTGTGTAGAGGCCGATCGACGGCGAGAATGCCAGGATGATCGCCGCGGCCGTATAGACCGCGAACGTGCCGATGAGCAGGAACAGCGGCTGGAACTTGTCCGCGAGCCAACCGCCAATCGGACGGAGGAAAGTCGCCACTGCGATGAATACGGCCGTCCGGATACCCGCATCGACTTTCTCGAGTCCGAACTCTCCGACGAGGAAGTTCGGGAGATAGACGGTGAACGCGACGAATGAGCCGAATGTGATGAAGTAGAACAGCGAGAACAGCCACAGCTTGGCGCTTCCCGAAATTCCCTTGATCTGCTGGAACATCGACGCCTTCACTTCCGGCTTCGGCTCTTTGCGGTCGCCGAAGAAGAAGTTCAGGACGGCGAACGCCGCGAGCAGGATGAGATACAGCTTGATCGTCGACTGCCAGCCGATCTGGTTGGCGATGATCGGCGCGGCGAATGTCGTGACCGCCGTCCCGATGTTCCCCGCCCCGTAGATCCCGTTGACGAGCCCGTGCTTTTCCTTTGGATAGTACTTCGGCAGCGACGTGACGCCGACCGAGAAGACGGCACCGCCCACGCCGAGGATGAGCCCCCCGACGATGAGATCGGTGAACGAGTCGGCTTCACTGATGTACCAAACCGGGAAGAGCAGGAGCACGAAACTCAGCATGAAGATGATCCGCGCGCCGACGTAGTTGGCATAGTAGCCGAGCGGAATGCGCAGGATTGAGCCGAGCACGACCGGCACCGCCGTGACGACGGCGAGCCGCTCCGGAGGGATCGCAATGTCCTCGGTGATGAATGAGATGAGCGAGGACAGGATGACCCACACCATGAACCCGACGACGAGGTTGGCCGTCTGCAAAGGAAGCTGGATTTTCTTGACCATGAGATTCACCTACTTGAATGTTGTTTTCATTGCAGGTGTTGCCTGGTTTTCTACTATTCCCAGTTTACAGTCGAAGACGCCCTCTCTTAAATAGGGGAGTCCCCTTTCCCTGTCCGGGGATTCCCTCAATCCGCCGGCAATTGGGGAAAGCCCGCGGTTACAAAATGAAAAAAAGCAAGGACACCAGCCGCCCTTTGCAGCTTAGTTCCTTGCTCTCACAATCTGCCCTCCGTCTTGTCCAGCGCCGGTTGGGTCAAATGATCTTCGTGTTCAGTTTTTCGGCGAGCGCATCCAGATCGTTTGCACCCATGAGCCGTTCGGCCATCGGGAACAGGACCGTCTCTTCTTTCATGAAGTGGACGGTGAGCACTTCGAAGGCTTCGCCGGCATCTCCGACCGCCGACCGGATCTGCTCCATCGTCAGATCGCCGAGATCGCCGCGGATGTGGTGCAGGAAGTGGCCGATGTAGCCGTCGATTTCGGCATGTTCCTCCTGTATGCCGAGAATCGGGCCCTGCTCGAAGCCGATATAGTTGCCGAGCATCGGAAAGAAGTGGGCCTCTTCCTTGTCGGTATGGTTTTTGAGCGGCTCGATGAACTCGATGACAAGCCGGCGCAGCTCTTTCAGAAGGCCGATCGCCGTGTCCCGGTCCATCTCTTCTTCGCGTTCAAAGCGGAGGACGATCCCATGCCACTCCTCGGCGACATACATCAGGTACCGGTGTTCGTTCTCGAGGATCCGGATCGCCGGCTCCGTGAACTGAAGCTGAGCGCTTCCCATGTCAGTCCCCCCGTTTCAGAAATTCAGCAGTTTCTTTTTCAGCGCATACTCCACCAGTTCCGGCCGGCTCTTGAGGCCGAGCTTTTCCATGATCTTCGCTTTGTGCGCCTCGACGGTCTTCACGGATATGTAAAGCATCTCGGCGATTTCCTTGTTGCCGTAGCCTTTCGCCACGAGGGGCAGAATTTCCATCTCCCGGTTGGACAGCACGTCAAACGGATCGTCCGAAGCCGCTTTCGATTCCGACTTGACAAACTCCCTCACGAGCGACGTCGCCATTTTCGGGTGGATGTACGTCCCGCCTTTGTGGATCGTCCGGATGGCGAGCAGCAGCTCTTCATCCGGTGCGTTTTTGAGCATGTATCCGGACGCTCCGTTTTTAAGCACGTGAAACAGATATTCCTCGTCATCATACATCGTCAGGATGAGGATGTGTGTGTCCGGAAATTCCTCGCGGATCTTCCCCGTCGCGATGAGTCCGCTTTCGCCGGGCGGCATGCTCAGATCCATGATGAGCAGGTCCGGCGCATGCCTGGCGACCATCGCATGGGCTTCGATGCCGTCCGCTGCCGTGGCGACGACTTCCATGTCTTCCTGGAAATTAAGGATCATCGAAAAACCGCTGCGGACGACGGCGTGGTCGTCCGCAATGACGATTCTGATCTTCTCCACTGATCAGCCCTCCCCTTTCTCGGGAACGGCAGGCACATTCAGTCGGACCGTCGTCCCCGCGTACGGCGCGCTTTCCACTTCCAGCGTGCCGCCGACGAGTTCCGCACGTTCCCTCATGCCGTACAGGCCTAGGCCCGTGCCGTCCGGCCGTCCGCCCGGCGCGAACCCTCTGCCCCGGTCGGATACGGACAGCAGGACCCGTCCGCCCTGCTCGGACAGGATCACATCCACCGTTTCCACGTCCGCATATTTCACGGCATTCAGAATGGCTTCCTGGCACACCCGGTAGATGACCGTCTCGATCTCCGACGCATACCTCCGGCCTTTCAGCTCCCCGCCGTAATTGACGAGCAGGCCGAAGTTCTCCTCGACCCTCTTGAAATGCGACCGGAACGCCGCGTCCAGGCCGAGATCATCAAGCGCGGCCGGCCGCAGCTCGACCGACAGATTCCGGATGTCTTCCAGAAGCCGCGAAAGAGAGGCCTCGGTCTGGCGCACTTTCTCCAGCAGGCCGGCATCCCCCGTCATGTACTTCAAAACCCGGAGGTCCACGACGGCGCTCATCAGCTCCTGAGCAACGCCGTCGTGCAGTTCCCTTGAAATCCGTTTGCGTTCGTTTTCCTGGGCATCGATGACGTGCTTCATCATTTTGTTTTCGTAAAGCCTTTCCTGCGTCAGGAACTGGCGAGTCATGTCGCGCAGCATGAACACGCGGATGTCCCGGTCCGCGTCGACCGTCTGGAACGACGACGTGTACGGGACAAGCCCCTTGCCTTTTGTCTGCAGATACACCTGGAACGATGTGAAGTCATCCCGCTCCGGATGGTGGAAATAGCAGTCCCGGCAGGAGCGGAGGCCGTGCTCGTTCGTGTACCCTGCGCAAGCCCTGCAAATCGCACCGTCCTCTCCCTCGAGCAGCGCCGCCAGCACGTCTTCGTCCAGGATCTCCTCGGCTGCCGGGTTCGCCGCAAGCGCTTTTCCGCCGCGGTCAAAAAACAGGATGGCCTCCGAGCTATTCGCATACATCTTCAGCATGAGCTCATTGAGCTGGTCGCGGCGCACTGAATTCAACGGAAGACCAGCTCCTTCCCGTCAAAACCCGGCAGTCCCTCCGACACGGCGGCCTGGAGCGCGGCAATCTGCTCTTCGGTCAACTCCGCGCGGCCGCCGCGGTAGCCCCCGAGCACGACGCCCGAAATCCGGCCGCCGTTCCAAAGCGGCACCGCCGCGACGCTCGTAAGCTGTTCGGAAGCAACAATCGGGTAGTCGAACAGGCCGATCGCATGGCGCTCGGGGTCAATCGACTGGATGAGGAGCGGCTTGCCGGTCTTGTACACCGTCCCTGCCACGCCGCGCCCCTTCTTCAGGACAATCCGCTTGTAGCGGCTGTTGAGATTGCCGGATGCGACCCGCCACCTGATCGCATACTGATTCAGCGAGTCCTCCTCGACGGCTAGCGCAGTGAAGTCAAAGCCAAACCGGGTGCGCAAACCGTCCACCAGCTCCTGATAGGTCAGATTATTGTCCATTTGAATACTCTCCTGTTTTTGCCCGAAATGCGGCGTTTTCTTTCTTTAGCTTAATTCACCTTGTGCTTTCTGTACAAGATATAACTTCTTCCGGCATAGGACAGGGGAACGCTCCATACGTGGACAAGCCGGGTGAACGGCCAAAAGGCGAAAATGGCGAATCCGGTGAGCGCATGGATCTTGAACGACAGAGGGACGCCCATCATATAGGACGGGTCCGGACGCAGCAGGAACAGGTCCCGGAACCAGACCGAGATCGTGTCCCGGTAGTCGAATGACGGATTCGTCACATTCGTCACGACCGTGGCATACATCCCCATGAACACGATGAACAGGAGCAGTGCATTGACGATGAGGTCTGACGTCGTGCTGAGCCGGCGCACGCTTTTGATCGAGTACCGGCGGAATGTCAGGATGATCATGCCGAGCAGCGTGATGAATCCGAAGAATCCGCCGATATAAACCGCCCCGATGTGGTACAGATGGTCACTGACCCCAAAGGCGTGAAGCCAGGATTTCGGAATGCCGAGCCCTGAGATGTGGCCGAGAATGACCGGGATGATCCCGAGGTGGAACAGCAGGCTTCCGACCATCAGCTGTTTTTTTTCGATGAACTCGCTTGACTTGGCCGACCAGTGGAACTTGTCGGTGCGGTAGCGGTAAATGTGGCCGAGAATGAAAATGACGATGCAGATGTAGGGGAAAATGACCCACAGAAACTGATCACCCATGCTCATGAGCCGGCGCCTCCTGTTCTATACAAGCTTTGAAGGTTTCCCGCAGTCCCTTCACGAGATGGAAATACGGACTTTCCTCCTTTTCAAGCGCTTTTACGAGATGGTAGGTCCCGTCTTCCAGGACCGCCATCAAAATCCGGAAACTGTCCGGTGTCCGAGGGTCGCCGAGCCACTCTGCTGCATACAGGAATTCCAGGATGATCGGCAGGTAATCCGACAGCTCCTCGTCCGGCATTTCCAGCCCGTACATTTCATAAAGCACCTTGAGCTTGGCCAGCATCTGCCCCCGCTCGCGGGCATCTTCGAATTTGAACCAGGTCATGTAGAGGGCGCAGTCCTTTTCGAAGTCAAACGTGGCCGTGTACATCTCCTGGATCTCGTCCCCATCAAATGGCTCCATGAGGGCACCGAATTCGAGGACATGGTGCCGGGCGGGATGATCCGCCCCGAACACCGCCTCGATCGTTTCCCGGCTGAAGTCCTGGTTTTCCGGCCAGATGAGCTGGTCTGCGAAAAAGCCGAACGACTCTTTATACGTATACAGCTTCCGGTGATCAATCACGCCAGATTCCCCCGTAGAAGTTCTCTTCGTAGATTTCCTTGCCGGTCTTCATCGTGGTTCCCGCCGGGCTCGCCGGTCCGCAGCCATCGCAGCCGGCTCCCCCCGTGCCCATCTGGCCGAGGCCCATCGTGTCGCTTCCGAAGCCCGCCGACCCCTGTGCGCTGTAGGAGTTCTGGTCTTCTTTGTGCGACGTCGGGATGACGAACCGGTCTTCATACTTGGCGATTGCGAGCAGCCGGTACATCCGCTCGGTCTGCTCCGCCGTCAGGCCGACCCGCTCAAGGCGGGATTCGTCGAACTCCTTGCCCGAGGAAAGGGCGCGCATATACTGGCGCATCATCGCCATGCGCTGGAGGGATTCCTTCACCGTCTGCGTGTCGCCGGCCGTCAGCATGTTCGCCAAGTATTGGACCGGCGTGCGCATCTCTTCGATCGCAGGGAAGATCATGTCCGGATTCTTGATCGAGTCCTTGCCTTCAAAGTAGTTCATGATCGGCGACAGCGGCGGCACGTACCAGACCATCGGCAGCGTCCGGTATTCCGGGTGCAGCGGGAAGGCGAGCTGATGCTCGATCGCGAGCTGGTAGACCGGCGAGTTCTGGGCGGCCTCGATCCAGTCTTCGGCGATGCCGTCTCGGCGGGCCTGCTCGATCACTTCAGGGTCGAACGGATCCATGAACAGGTCGCACTGCGCCTTGTACAGGTCCTTTTCGTCCGGCGTCGATGCCGCTTCGAGCACCCGGTCGGCGTCATACAGAAGGACGCCGAGGTAGCGGATGCGGCCCGTGCAGGTCTCGGAGCAGACCGTCGGGAGGCCTTCTTCGATCCTCGGGAAGCAGAACGTGCATTTCTCGGCTTTGTTCGTCTGCCAGTTGAAGTAGACCTTCTTGTACGGGCAGCCGGTCGTGCAGTACCGCCAGCTCCGGCACGCTTCCTGGTCGACGAGCACGATGCCGTCCTCGTCCCGCTTGTAGATCGCGCCTGCCGGGCAGGACGCGACGCAGCTCGGATTCAGACAGTGCTCGCAGAGTCGCGGCAGATAAATCATGAACGACTTTTCAAAGTTGAACTTGATCTCTTCCTCGATTTTCTGGATGTTCGGGTCCATTGGTCCGGTGACCGTGCCACCGGCCAGGTCATCCTCCCAGTTCGGCCCCCACTCCAGATCCATCTTTTCGCCCGTCACGGTCGAGTAGGCGCGCGCGACCGGCGGATGCTCGCTTTCCGGTGCCGTCGTCAGATGCTCATAGTTATAGGTCCACGGTTCATAGTAATCGCGCATCTCCGGCATGTCGGGGTTGTAGAAGATCTTCCCTAGGGCGATCTTCGACAGCCGGTTCCCGGATTTCAGCTCCAGGTTCCCTTTGCGCATCTGCCAGCCGCCCTTGTACAGTTCCTGATCTTCCCATCTCTTCGGATAGCCGACGCCCGGCCTTGTTTCCACGTTGTTGAACCACATGTACTCAGCGCCTTTGCGGTTCGTCCAGGCCGTTTTGCACGTGACGCTGCATGTGTGGCATCCGATGCATTTGTCCAGGTTCATCACCATGGCAATCTGTGCTTTAATCTTCAAGCCAGTTGACCTCCTTCGTCTTGCGGATCATCACGTATTCATCCCGCTGGTTCCCGATCGGTCCGTAGTAGTTGAATCCGTAGCTCAGCTGGGCATAGCCCCCGACCATCTGGGTCGGTTTCATATGGATGCGCGTCGGGGCGTTATGGCTGCCCCCGCGCGTGTCCGTGAGGTCGGACCCCGGCGTCTGGATATGCCGGTCCTGCGCGTGGTAGGCAAGCATCGTACCGCGCGGGATCCGGTGGCTGACGACGGCTCTCGCCGCCAGCACGCCGTTCCGGTTGTACACTTCGATCCAGTCGTTGTCGCTGATGCCGTGTGCGCCCGCGTCGTCATTGTTCAGCCAGACGACCGGGCCGCCCCTGAACAGCGTGAGCATGTGCTGATTGTCCTGGTACATCGAGTGGAAGCTCCACTTGCCGTGAGGGGTCAGGTAGCGGAGGACGAGCGAGTCGTGGCCGCCCTTCACTTCCTTGTCCCCTGCGCCGAACACCATCGGCGGCAGCGTCGGCTTGTACACCGGCAGTGCCTCGCCGTACTGCAGGAAGATTTCATGGTCGATGTAGAAATGCTGGCGCCCGGTGAGTGTCCGGAACGGCACGAGCCGCTCGATGTTCGTCGTGAACGGCGAGTAGCGGCGGCCGGATTTGTTGGACCCGCTGAACACCGGCGTCGGGATCACTTCCCGCGGCTGTGCGGTGATGCTCTGGAAGGTGATCCGTTCCGCTGCCCGGTCCGCGGAAATGTCGGCGAGTTCGACTCCGGACATCTTTTCCGCTTCCTTGTACGCTTTCTGCGAGACGCCGCCGTTTGTGGCGGAAGACAGATGGAGCACCGCATTGGCCGCCTGGCGGGCCGTCTCGATTTTCGGCAGTCCGCTTTTGATCGATTCATCGACGAACACGCCGTTGATGCGCTTCAGTTCCTCGTACTCCTCCGCCACGGAGAAGCTGACGCCATGCGCGCCGGTCTTCCCGACGGACATGTTCGGTCCGAGCGTCACGTACTTGTCGTGGATCTTCGTGTAGTCCCGCTCCACGATGCTCAGATTCGGCATCGTCTTGCCGACGACCGCTTCCGTCTCCCCCTTTGCCCAGTCTTTGACGAGTCCGAACGGCTGTGAGATTTCGCTAGCCGAGTCGTGGGCGAGCGGAGAACTGACAAGGTCCTTGTAGACGCCCGGCAGATGGGTTTTCGCCATTTCCGAGAATACCGCGGACAACTGACGGAACGTATCCCAGTCGGTCCTCGACTCCCATAGCGGGTTCACCGCCGGGTTGAACGGATGGACGAACGGGTGCATGTCGGTCGAGGACAGGTCCGTCTTTTCATACCAGGTGGCCGCCGGCAGGACGATGTCCGATGTGAGCGGCGTCGTCGTCATCCGGAAGTCGATCGAAACGAGCAGGTCGAGCTTGCCTTCGACGTCTTCCCGCCACACGATTTCCTCCGGCTTGTCCTTTTCATTCGGACGCGCAAACATGGCGTCCTGCGAGCCGAGCAGGTGCTTCATGAAGTATTCCTGTCCTTTTGCCGAACTGGAAATCAGGTTCGAGCGCCAGACGAACAGCGAACGGGGGAAGTTTTCCGGTGCGCCCGGATCTTCGATTGAGAACTTCGTCTTGCGCGAACGGATCTCCTCGGCGGCACGCTCGACGATTTCTTCATTTGTCTCTTTCCCTTCCCGGGCGGCCTCTTCGGCGAACAGCAGGCTGTTTTTATCAAACTGCGGGTAGGACGGCAGCCAGCCGAGCCGGGCGGCGAGGACGTTGTAGTCGGCCGGGTGCTGGTAGTCAAGCTCGCCGGCAAGCGGCGACTTCAGCGTATCGGTGCCCCGCTCCTCGTATCTCCACTGGTCGGTCGCAAAGTAGAAGAACGACGTCCCGTTCTGCAGGCGTGCCGGGCCCTGCCAGTCTTTTGCAAATGCAATCGACGACCACCCTTCGATCGGGCGGCACTTTTCCTGGCCCACGTAGTGTGCCCAGCCGCCGCCGTTGACGCCCTGCGACGCGGTCAGGAGCACGAGGTTCAGGATCGAGCGGTAGATCGTGTCCGAGTTGAACCAGTGGTTGATGCCCGCGCCCATGATGATCATCGAACGGCCGCCCGTATCGAGCGAGTTCTGGGCGAATTCACGCGCGATCTGCGTCACGACGGAAGCCTTGACGGTCGTGATCTTTTCCTGCCACGCCGGTGTATAGTGGGAGTCGGCGTCGTCATATCCCTTGGCGTTGTAGGGGCTGTCCGTGCGCGCAACGCCGTACTGGCTCATCATCAGGTCATAGACGGTTGCGGCGTATTGCTCCGTGCCGTCGGCGAGCCGGACTTTGCGTGCCGGGATGACACGGCGGAATGTGCCGTCGCCGGATTCGTCGAAATACGGGAAGACGATTTCCTTCCATTCCTCGCCGTGGCCCTCGACGGACAGCGCCGGCTCGATGCGCGTGCCGTCTTCCTTGTCGAGGATCAGGTTCCACTTGCCGTCTTTCTCCCAACGCTGGCCGACAGTCCCGTTCGGAACGACCATCTCGTCCGCCGCTTCGTCGAAGATGACCGGCTTCCACTCGGCATTTCCGGTGTCTTGTCCAAGGTCGCTCGCCCGGAGGAACCTGCCTCCCTTGAGTGCATCTTCGTGCGGGTCGAGCAGGATGAGGAATGGCATGTCGGTGTATTGCTTGGCATAATCGATGAACATCTTTTCTTTGCGCTTCTGGTAGAACTCATCGAGGATGACGTGCGTCATCGCCTGTGCGAGCGCGGCGTCCGTCCCCGGGTTCGGGGCGAGCCAGTTGTCGGCGAACTTGACGTTGATCGCAAGGTCGGGCGCAACAGACACGACTTTCGTGCCCTTGTAGCGCACTTCGGTCATGAAGTGGGCGTCCGGCGTCCGGGTGAGCGGCACATTCGAGCCCCACATCATGAGGTAGCCGGCATTGTACCAGTCGGACGACTCCGGCACGTCGGTCTGTTCGCCCCAGATCTGCGGCGAGGACGGCGGAAGGTCCGCATACCAGTCGTAGAAGCTCAGCATTTGCCCGCCGAGCAGGGAAATGAAGCGGGCGCCCGATGCGTAGCTGATCATCGACATCGCCGGGATCGGCGTGAAGCCGGCGATCCGGTCCGGGCCGTATTTGCGGATCGTGTAGATGAGCTGCGCCGAAATGAGCCGGAGCGTGTCTTCCCAGCTGACGCGCACGAAGCCCCCCTTGCCGCGCGCCCGTTTGTAGGAGCGGGACTTTTCGGGATCCTCGACGATGCTTGCCCACGCATTGATCGGATGACCGCCGTGTTCTTCGAGCGCGTCGCGCCAGAGCCGCCAGAGCTTGCCGCGCATGTACGGGTACTTCACGCGGAGCGGGCTGTACTCATACCAGGAGAACGTCGCGCCGCGCGGGCAGCCGCGCGGTTCGAACTCCGGCATGTCGGGGCCGCAGGACGGATAGTCGATCTGCTGGTTCTCCCATGTGATGATGCCGTTTTTCACGAACACCTTCCAGCTGCAGGAGCCCGTGCAGTTGACGCCGTGCGTCGTCCGGACGACTTTGTCATGGGACCAGCGCTGGCGGTACATGTTCTCCCAGTCCCGGCTTTTCGCCTCCAGGATCGACCAGTTCCCCGAATAGCTCTCGACCGGCTTGAGGAAGTTGAGCCCATATCTTCTCTTTTTCATCATTCGACACTCCTTTGTTAGGCAGGCAAAGCTTCGAGAATCGCCAATTCTCCTAGTTTGGATGATTCTATTATGAAGTTTCTAATTTCTTCGTCCCATTAGGGAATGACCTATTAGCGTTCGGGAATTCCCTCGTTCGGGCTTTTCGGAAAATAAAAACGCCCTCCTCATGAAAGGAGAGCGGGACCGGCCGGGAGTTCATCCATCCGGCCTTTTTCGATTTTGACGATGCGCGTGGCGACCCTGCGGGCTTCATCCATGCTGTGGGTGACCAGGAGGACGGGGATCTTCCAGTCTGCATGAATGCGCATCAGTTCTTCGCGGCACTTGATCCTCGTCGCATCGTCGAGCGCGGAAAACGGCTCGTCCAGCAGCAGGAGCCGCGGCTTCATGGCCAGCGCACGGACAAGTGCGGTCCGCTGCTTTTCTCCCCCGGAAATTTCGCGGGGGTATTTGCCGAGCAGGCCGCGGATGCCGAGCAGGCCGGTGAGCTCGGTGACATGCGGGGGTTCGGGCTTGCCGGGCAGGCCGAACAGGATGTTGCCGCGGACGGTCATATGCGGGAACAGCGCATAGTCCTGGAACAGGTAGCCGACCTGCCGGTCCCGGATCTTCACCGTCCGGCCTTTCCCGAAGAGTGTCCGGCCGTCCAGGACAATCGTGCCGGCGTCCGGGTCGGCAATGCCGGCGAGGCAGTTCAGGAACGTCGTCTTGCCCGAACCGGACGGGCCGACGATGGCGACGATTTCCCGGTCCATCGAAAAGTCCGCTGCCAGTTCGAAATCCGGCAGTTTTTTGTTGAACACCGCTTTGAGCATTTCGTTCATTCCCTTCCCCTGAGACGGGCGGTTTTCCTGCGGCGGCCGTTCAGCCAGGTGATCGCTGCGAGTCCGAGCAGCGTGATGAGCACGACCCAGAACGCGGCTTCTCCCGTCCGGCCCGCTTCATAGGAAAAGTAGATCGCGAGCGGAACGGTCACCGTTTCACCGGGGATGAAGCCGGCGATCATGAGCGTGGCGCCGAATTCGCCGAGCCCCCGGGCGAAGGCGAGCACAAGTCCGGCAAGGATGCCCGGCCAGGCGAGCGGGAAAGTCACTGTCCGGAAAATGCGCCATTCGCCGACGCCCATCGTGCGGGCCACGTCTTCCCAGCGGGGGTCAACTTTTTCGAACGCGCCCTGCGCGCTCTGGTACATCAGAGGAAGCGAGACAACGAATGAAGCGATCACCGCGCCGACCCATGTGAAGACAATCCGGATGCCGAACCAGTCTTCAAGCAGCCGGCCGACCGGTCCGTTGAGGCCGAACAGCATGATGAGACCGAATCCGACGACGGTCGGCGGAAGGACGAGCGGCAGCAGAATGAGCGCCTCCGCGATGCTTTTTCCGGGAAAGTCCCGCCGGCCCAGAAAACGGGCGAGCGCAGTTCCAAAAAGAAAGACGAGCACCGTCGACAGGACGGCGACCCGCAGCGACAGCGCGAGCGGCGAAAGGTCCGGAATGCCCATCATTCCCCGTCCGGCACGGTGAAGCCGTAGTCTTCGATGGACTGCCTGCCCTGCCCGCCCGTCAGGAGTTCAAGGAAATCTTCCGCCTCGGCCTTCAACTCCGTCTTCTTCGCGATGGCCGCCGGATAGCGGATCGGCGTGTCTCCCTCAGGCAGTTCCCCCGCCACATGCGCCTTTTTCGAGATGAAGGCGTCCGAAGAATAAAGGATGCCGTATTCCGCATTGCCGCTTTCCACATAAGACAGCACCTGGCGCGCGTCTTTTCCGAAGACGAGCCGGCGGTCCAGTTCATCCCAGATGCCGAGCTCCCTGAGCGACTCTTTCGTGTACTTTCCGACCGGCACACTGTCGGGATCGCCGACCGCGATTTTCCCTTCCGACTCCAGCAGGAGCTTTTCTGCCGGCGTGCTTCCGTCCGCTTCCCCCGCGGTGGCCAGCACGAGTTTATTTCCGGCGAACACCCGGATGCTGTCCGGGTCGACCAGGCCGTCTGCCGCCATTTTGTCGATGTCTTCTTCGCTCGCCGACAGGAACAGGTCAAACGGGGCACCCTGCTCCATCTGTGCCCGCAGCTTCGTGGATGAGCCGTAGTTCACGACAAGCTTCACCCCGGGATGGGATTCCTTGAACCCGGGCTCCAGCTCGGCCATTACTTCCGCCAGGCTGGCCGCGGCCGAAATGCGCAGCTCCTCTTTTTCTTCCGCGGCGCCCTGGCTTCCGCAGCCCGCAAGCAGAAACAGGACACACGCCGCCGCGTTCATCAGCTTTCTCATCTTCCTTCCCCCAGTCTCTTAAGTTGTCTGAATCAAAAGTAGAATAGCCGGCGCATCCTGTCAAAGACTTTCGGTTTGATCAGGGAATTCCCTGTACCGGCGCAGGGGACTCCCGGGACGGTCCGCCGGAATCTATGTCGTATGCTATACTGAATGAAAAATCTGAAAGGGCGGAGACCGATGCCGGGACCAGCACTGAAACAGCTCCACGCCCACCACGCCATCCACCAGGGCGGACTGACAGGAGCCATCCAGAAAACAAAGGAAATGGAAGACCTGATCAAGGCGAATGAACACGAAGTTGCCCGCCAGGCGGCTGACCATCTGCTCGATTACTGGGAAACACGCGTCATCAGCCATGCGGACGCCGAAGAAGAAGGCTTCTATCAGGAGATGGTCGAGCTTCATCCGGAACTGGATGAAGCCGTCGTCCGGTTGACGCGCGACCATGACCTCCTCCGCATCATCGCGGCGGACATCAAAGGCATGCTCGAAAAAGACGGCCTGACGGATGAGGTCATCGAGCAGTTCCATGCACTTCTCGTCGTCAATGCGATCCACAGCCGCGACGAAGAACGGATGCTGCTGGACGAGCCGAACCGATGACGGGCCGGGAAACCGCCGTCGTCCGCCGGAACGATCCGTGCCCGTGCGGAAGCGGCCAAAAGTATAAGAAATGCTGCGGATCCGACACCGGCCGCGAACACCTCCGGCAGCAGACCGACCGGGAAACCGCCGAAGTGATCGCCGGATTTTTCGAAGCCCATCCGACTCCCGCCGAGCGCCGGGCATTGCTTGAGCGCCACCGTGAATACGGCAGTGAACTCGAACGGCTTCACGGCGAGGAAGAGGCCGCCGCGATCATCGGCGACCTGTACTTCTTCCGCGAGGCGGTCGGCGAGTGGAACGGCTATGTCCGCCGCTCGGCCAGACCCGGCCAGCGGGCGCAGACCCAAGACGCCGTCCGGGGCTTTGAAGACCCGCTGTTCCTTGCCGCACTTGTCGCAGGTGCGGGAGACGGAATTCTTCGGCTCAGCGACCTTGTGTCGGGAGAGGCGTTTGAACTGCGGACTGATGCGGCGGTGAAAGCGGCCGCAGGAGATGTGCTCATCGGGTTTTTCGTTCCCCAACCCGGGGAAGACCATCTGCTCATGCCGCTCAACAGCCTTGTCCATGCGCAGGGCGCGGACGCAGGAGCGATGCGGAAGCTGAAGGAAGCCGCGATGGAAGCAGGTCTGGCGGATGCACAGGAATTTCACGCAAAGCATCCGCTTGCGGCTTACCGGTTGTTCGGACAAGCGGAAGGACAGCCGATTTCCGTCGCGGACGATGTGACGGAAGTCTGCGACCGGATGGAAGAGTTCATGATCGGCCGGGATCTGAAGGACGACCGGCTGCTTGAGGCCTTTTTCCATTACATCGGCGGACTGGAGACCGTGCCGTCGGAGGCAATTGCCGGCGCCGTTTGGCACGCCGTTTCTGTGGGCTCGTTTAAACTCGGATGGACGCTCGAAGAGACGGCCGGGCGGTTCGGGACCAATCCGGCCGAGACGGCCGAATTTGCGGAAGCGTTCGCGGAATTTATTGCCGGGGCGGACGTACCGGATGACGAGGAAGAAGAGCCGGTGTATGCGTTCGGCGTCGGAACCGATCCGATTGCGGCCGAGTTTTCACAGTGGAATCTGTTCATGCACCTGGCAAAGGCGGAGGTTGCCGATGAAAAGGCACTGCGCCGCCTGATGGAGGCCTATGACGGGAAACCGTACATGCCGGCCTCTCCCGTGGAAGAGGCGCAGGTCCGGGCCTATGAGGCTTACCTGGCAAAAGAGCCGGGACTGCGCACAGAAAAGTCGGCGGAGGCGCTCCGGCTGGATTCTCAAAACTCGGATGCGCTCCTGCTTGCGGCAGAGCGCGCGGAGGCCGGAGATGCGCGGCTTGAGCTGCTCCGCCGGGCGGTCGAAGCCGGCAAGGGAGAATTCGAAGAGGAGATGGATGTGGCGTGGGGGTATCTGCCGAACCGGCCGTATTTGAGGGCCCGGTTCGCTCTCGCCGTCCATCTGTGGGAACTGGGCCGGATGGAGGAAGCGTTCAAGGAGCTGTATGCGCTTCTCCGGCTTAATCCGGGTGACCATCAGGGTGCCCGCTACGTCGCCCTGTCGGCGCTCATTTCGCTCGGTCGCCTGGACGAGGCGGAAAGCCTTCTGGACCACTATGAGGAACCGGGTGCGGACAATGCGTTTTATGCATGGTTCCGCTGGGCAGCCGAGCGCAGGCGGAATGTGCTCGGCACAGCTGCGGAAGAGGCCTACCGGACGGCGTCGGACCAGAACCCGTATGCCGTGAAGTGGGTGCGGGATCGGCCGGCCGCTGACCCGTATCCGAAATCGGCCGCCGTTACGCCGAGATCGCCCGAAGAGGCCCGTCTCATCTGGACGTTTCTGGAAAAGACCCTGGAAAAGAATTAAGTTCAAAAACCCCGCATCGCCGTTTGTGGCCATGCGGGGTTGTTCATTTCATTAAGATCCGCCGTTTCCAGAGGATGAAGCGGCAGCGGCGGAAGCGGCAACCCCCGCTGCCATTGCGGCCTGCTGGGCCCGGAGGATCTGCTCGATCGAGGCCGCCATTCCGATGTCGACGGCGTTGTCCGCGCCCGCCGCTTCCTTGAGTACGGCCTGGATGCCGAACGAGAACGCCATCTCCCTGTACCATCTGAACAGCTTCATATCCGAGAGGGCGCGGGTCACGCCCACGATCCGGTCGACCGCAGATTGTTCCACATGGAACGCTGCGAGGAAGCCGAGCATCGGATAATGGAGCGGCTTTAGCTTCACCCCGGCCTTTTTGAAGCGTTCCCGAAGATCCGCCGCCGCTTCCGCCCGTTTTCGGTCGAACGAGGCATTGCCGTAAGTGAGCGTCTGGGACATCCACTGAAGTTCATTGCCCGCCCGGAAACCGAGCGACCGCAGTTCACTGTAGTACTCTTTCATCACGTCGGCAAGCTTTTCCGGACTGCCGCCTTCTTCTCCGAGCAGGACGGCGAATGCATAGTCGTCGTCCGACGTGAGGAAGCGGTGGCGGCGCTTCATCTCGTCATAGAGGAGTTTGCCGGCGACCGCGCGCTTTCTCGCTTCGGGTCCGCCGTTTGGCAGCAAGATCGCGGCCAGGTAGGAATGAATCGTGTTCCGGAACCCGAGTCCGCGCAGCATCTCCTGGTTCTCCATCAAATCATCAACGACCGACTCCGCCGTTCCTTCCTGATTGTCCAGCAGCGTTGCGAGCATCGGGTGGATCTGTCCCCGGACAGGCGAAAACCACCCGGACCGGCGCTTCAGCTCATCCGAAATCTCCATCAGCCGGCGCCCGTCGAACGGCCGGTCCGCCAGCGCATAGGCGCCCGCCATCGACAGCAGGATCCGCTTGTCGACCGTCCAGCTGAACAAATTCTGCAGTTTTGGATAGACCTCTTCAAACCGTCCCTTGAGTTCCGCGTTTTCCATGGGGATCACTCCTTGTGCCGATATATACGGATGGATGATGGAAAAGATTCGTCCCGTCTTTGCCGCCGGGCGAGAAGACCGGTTCATCCATTGAATCGCCGCTGTGCCCGATTGATTCCACGAGTATACCATACCCGCTTCATTTCCCCGGGGATCCCATAAAAAAGCCCGCCCGGTTTGGAGCCGGACGGCCTATTCCATTATTCTGCCGGAACGGCAATCTCCCGGGCGGCCCGGATCAGACCGGAGATGGACACAAGGTCGTCCCGGTGAAGGGCGTCGACGATGGCGCTGCCGACGATGACGCCGTCCGCCGCCCGGCCGAATTCCCGGACATGCTCCGCAGAGGAAATTCCGAAGCCGGCGAGGACCGGTACGTCCGCGATTTCCTTCAGCCTTCTGAGCCGTTCGGCGGAAGAGCCGCCGAATGAATCGCGGGCACCCGTGATGCCGTCGACCGTAACCGCATAAATGAACCCTTCCGCCGCGCCGGCGATCGCCCGGATGCGGTCTTCCGGCGCAGAAAGCGGGACGAGCCGGATGAAGGCCACATCGACCATCCGCAGGGCGTCCTCGAGAATGGCGCTTTCCTCAAATGGCACATCCGGAACGATGACGCCCGCGATGCCGGCCTCCAGGCAGTCATTCGCAAAGGTTGCGACGCCGTGGCTGAGGACCGGATTGAGGTACGTCATGAGAATGACGGGAATCCGGACTTCGTCGGAGAACCCCGCGACCGTGCGGATTACATTGCCGAGCGTCACCCCTTCTTCAAGCGCGCGGATCCCGGCCTGCTGGATGACCGGACCGTCCGCCGCCGGATCGGAAAACGGGATGCCGAGCTCAACGGCGGTCGCCCCCGCCTCCTGGAGGAATAACACCTGCTGTTCGAGCCGCCCGAGTCCGCCGTCGCCGGCCATGATGTACGGGACGAATGCACAGCCGCCCTTCCGTTTCGCTTCATTGATCGCCCCGGTGAGCTTGTCAGCCGTCATGCTCGGCCGCCTCCCTTCAATGCTTCACGCACAGTGATGACATCCTTGTCGCCGCGGCCGGACAGGCAGATCACGACGATTCCGTCTTGAGGCATCCCCTTCGCCAGCTCGACCGCATAGGCAACGGCGTGCGAGCTCTCAAGCGCGGGAAGGATGCCTTCCGTTAGGCAAAGGAGCTTCAGCGCATCGAGCGCTTCGCCGTCGGTCACCGAACCGTATGTAACGCGGCCCGTGTCGCGGAAGTGGGAGTGTTCGGGCCCTGCTCCCGGATAGTCGAGTCCGGCCGAGATGGAGTGGGCTTCCCGGATCTGCCCGGCGTCTTCCTGGAGCAGATACATGTAGGCACCGTGGAGTGCGCCGGGACGTCCGCCGGTGAGAGCGGCTGCATGCTTGCCCGTCTCAATGCCGCTTCCCGCCGCTTCGACGCCGTGGAGCGCGACCTGCGCATCATCGACGAACGGGTGGAACATGCCGATCGAGTTGCTGCCTCCGCCGACACACGCCACAACGGCGTCCGGCAGCCGGCCTTCCTTCTCTAGGATCTGCCGGCGCGTTTCGGTGCCGATCACGCGCTGGAAGTCGCGGACGATTTCCGGGAACGGATGCGGCCCGAGCGCAGAGCCGATGATGTAATGAGTGTCCGAGACGTTGGCGACCCAGTAGCGGAGCGCTTCGTTCACCGCATCCTTCAGCGTGCCGGATCCTCCGTCGACGGAAATCACCCGGGCGCCGAGCAATTCCATCCGGAAAACGTTCAGTTCCTGGCGGCGGATGTCTTCGCGGCCCATGAAGACGATGCAGTCGAGGCCGAGAAGCGCACAGGCCGTTGCGGTCGCGACGCCGTGCTGGCCTGCACCGGTCTCCGCGATGATCTTGCGCTTGCCCATCCTCCGCGCGAGCAGTGCCTGGCCAAGCGCGTTATTGATTTTATGCGCGCCGGTGTGGTTCAGGTCCTCGCGCTTCAGGTAGATCTTCGCGCCGCCCGCCGCTTCGGTCAGCCGCTCTGCAAAATAAAGCGGCGTCTCGCGGCCGACGTAATCGGCCAGGATGGTGTCGAGTTCCGATTGGAACGCCGGATCTTCCTTTGCCTCCCGGTATGCCGCCTCCAGTTCAAGAAGTGCCGGCATGAGCGTCTCGGGGACGAACCGCCCGCCGTAATCCCCGTATCTTCCTCGTTCATCCGGTGCGCTGTAAACCGCTTTTTCCACTTTCACCATCACGCTTCTCTCCTTTCCCTGACTTGTGCAATGAACGACCGGATGAGCGCGGGATCTTTCCGCCGGTCCCGCTCCACGCCGCTTGACACGTCGAGTGCAAACGGCCGGACTTGTCTGACGGCGTCCGCCGCATTGCCCGGATTCAGGCCTCCGGCGATGATCGTGCGCTCGATCGGAATGCCCGCCCGGTCGAGCAGCGACCAGTCGAACACCCGGCCGCTGCCGCCGCGGAAGTCTGTTCCCGGCGCATCAAACAGCCAATAGTCCACCTCATAGTCCGAGGCCCGCTTCACGTCTTCTTCCGAACGGACGGAAAACGCCTTGATCGACGGCAGGCCGATCCGCCGGATGCTTTCGGGCGTCTCGTCTCCATGATACTGGATCAGATCGAGCGGCACATTCCGGTGGACGGTGAGGATTTCTTCTTCGGGGGCATTCACGAAGACCCCGACCTTCAGTACGTGGTCCGGCACGAGCCGGGCCAGCTTGGATGCCCAGACCGGGTCCACCCGCCGCCGGCTCGGGGCAAAGACGAACCCGATTGCATCCGCGCCTGCCCCGACCGCCGCCTTCACATGGTCGGCTTCCATGAGTCCGCAAATCTTCACTTTCGTCATCGCTGCACCTCCTCCGCCGTCTTGCCCGCTCTCTTGAGCGCCCGGATGGCCTCTTCGGGATCGCCGCTCTTCATGAGCGCTTCGCCGACGAGAATGCCGTCCGCACCTGCCTTTGCCGCGCGTGCGGCTTGTTCGGGAACGGAAATGCCGCTTTCGCTGATGAGATAGCCGCCCGGCCGGTTGCCGGCCTGCGCGGCCAGTTCCTCTGTGCGTCCGAGGTTCACCCCGAACGTCTTCAGGTCCCGGTTGTTGATTCCGATGAACGGGGCGCCGAGTTGGAGTGCACGGTCCATTTCTTCTGCGTTGTGCACTTCCACAAGCACATCGAGCCCCGCTTGTGCCGCATATCGGTAAAGCTCTTCAAGCCGCCCGTCCGTCAGTGCGGCCGCGATGAGCAGGATGACCGAGGCCCCCGCTTGAAGTGCCCGGTCGATCTGGAGCTCGTCAATGACAAAGTCCTTGCAGAGGACCGGGATCCGGACCGTTTCCGCCACGGCGGCCAGGTCCTCATAGGAGCCTTTGAAGAACGCTTCCTCGGTCAGCACCGAGATGCAGGCGGCGCCCGCCCGTTCATAGGCGGCGGCCTGTTCCGCCGGATTCACGCCGCCGTTGATGAGTCCCTTTGAGGGCGAGGCCCGCTTCACTTCGGCGATGACCGCAAGGCCGTTTTCATTTGAAAACATCTCGGCAAGCCGGGGCCGCGGATGGCGGATGGCGGGACTCGCCGGGATTTCGTCCCGCAACGTCTGCAGCCGCCGCTTCTTTTCTTCCAGAATTTCGTCCAGGATCGTCGTCATCGGGCCACCGCCTCTTTTCTGTATTGTTGCTGGAACGCCGTGACGGCTTCCAGTTTCTCCATTGCCTTGCCGGATGCAAGCGTGCCGGTCGCCAGTTCCACGCCTTCCTTTGCCGTCCGGGTCCTGCCGGCCGCGAACAGCCCGATGCCCGCGTTGAATGCAACCGTGTCGAAGTGCGGGCCCTTCTCGCCGGAAAGCAAACGGCGGATGATCTCCGCATTTTCCCTGCCGTCCCCGCCCCGGATGGCGGATGCCGGCGCGTGGTCCAGGCCGACATCTTCCGCATCAAGCGTGAACGGGATCAGGTCGCCGCGGTCGAGCAGGACAAAATCGTTCGGCCCCGCGAGTGATGCCTCATCCATGCCGCCGGCGCCGCAGACGACGATGGCGCGTTGTCTTCCCTGCATGCGCAGGACCGAAGCATACCCCATCGTGAATTCTTTCCGGCTGATGCCGGTGAACTGCGTGTCAAGCGGCATCGGATTTGTGAGCGGTCCGGTGAGGTTGAAGATCGTCCGCCGTCCGAGTCTTTGCCGGACACCGCCGATCCGCTTCATTTTCGGATGCAGCTGCGGCGCGAACAGGAACGCGAGCCCTTCTTGCCGGAGCTGTTCGGCGGTTTCCTCCGGATCCTGTTCCAGCCGGATGCCGAGCGCCTCGAGCACATCCGAACTGCCCGACTTGCTTGAAATCTTCCGGTTGCCGTGCTTGGCGACCGGCACGCCCGCCGCAGCCAGCACGAATGCGGAAGCCGTGCTGATGTTGAAGCTGCCAGATCCGTCGCCGCCCGTCCCGCAATTGTCAAAGTAGGGGGCGTCCGGAACCCGCGGCTTGATCGCCAGTCCCCTCGTCACTTCGGCGAGCGCCGCCACTTCATAGGCCGTCTCGCCCTTTTCGGCCAATGCGACCAGGAACTCCCCGATTTCCTCTTCTGATGTCCGTTCATCAAACAAAAACAGGGACGCCTCCGTCATTTCTTCATAGTTCAGATCCTTGCCGTTTCTCACTTTCCGGATAAACTTTCTCATCTCTGCTCATCTCTCCTCTGCTGATCTGTTCCATGGCCCGCGGGCCGCATTGCGTCTCACTCGAGGGTCTTTGCGACTCACTCGGAGGCCATAGCGTCTCACTCGCGCGGCTTTGCGTCTCACTCATCCATTCGGTACTTGCCGCCCGCGAAACTCCCTTGCTTCTTCCAAAAAGGCGGCGAGGAGCCGGTCTCCCCGTTCGGTGCCGACGGATTCGGGATGGAACTGGAGCCCGTATACAGGATGGGCCGTGTGCCGCATGGCCATGACGGCGCCGTCTTCCACCGAGAAAGCATCTGCGCACAGCTCCAAGGGCAGCGAATCCCGTCCGAGGACGGCGGAGTGGCAGCACATCGCCCGGAACGGCTGCGGAATGTAGGCGAAGAGTCCGCCGCGCTCATGCCGGACGGCGACAGATTTGCCGTGACGGATCGACCGGGTCTGCCGCCGCGCATCCGCGCCGTACACTTCCCCGATGATCAGCTGGCCGAGGGAGACGCCGAGGGTCGGCACCTCTTTGCCGAATGTCCGGACGATTTCCAGGGACTGCGGCCAGTCGGCGGGCGTCCCGGCGCCGGATGACAGGACGATGGCGGCCGGGTCGAACTGCCGGACCTGATCCGGCGTCGCTTCCCCCGCGGCCAGGATGCGGACTTCCTCTCCGAGCATCGCGAACGCGCCCGCCAGGTTGTGCGTGAATGAATCTTCGTGATCCAGAAGCAGAATCATTTGGCCACCTCCATGAGCGAACGGGCTTTGTTCACGGTTTCCATAAACTCCGCTTCCGGCTTCGAGTCAAACACGATCCCCGCCCCGGCCCGCACCGACGCCTCTCCGTCTTGGATGAAAAACGTCCGGATGGCGAGCGCCATGTCCATGTTGCCGTTGAAGCCGATATAGCCGACCGACCCGCCGTACAATCCGCGCGGCGACGGCTCCAGTTCGTCGATCAGCGCCATCGCCCGGCGTTTCGGGGCACCGGTGACCGTTCCGGCCGGAAGACAGGACACGATGGCGTCAAATGCATCGGCATCTCGCCGCAGCTTCCCTTCCACTTCCGACACGAGATGCATGACATGTTCATACTTCACGAGCTCCTGATAAGCCGTCACCCTGACCGTTCCCGGCTCGGCCGCCGCCGCGATGTCGTTGCGGCCGAGATCGACGAGCATGTCGTGCTCGGCCAGCTCTTTCGGGTCTTGCCGTAGATCCGCCTCCAGCACCCGGTCCTCATCGGAATCCGTCCCGCGCGACCGCGTGCCCGCAATCGGGTTCATCGAAAGCACCCCGTCCTTCACCTTGACCAGGCTCTCGGGTGACGTGCCCGCAATGACGGTTTCCCCGAGATCGATAAAATACATATACGGCGACGGATTTTGTTTCCGCAGCTGCCGGAACAGCGAAAACGGATCGCCGGCAAACGGGGCACGCAGTTCCCGCGACAAAACCGCCTGATACAGTTCGCCGTCCGCGATGTGCTGCTTCACTTTCCGCACCGCCTCTTCAAACGACTCCCGGTCTGTGCCGGAGACGAACTCGCCGAGCGAAAATCCTGAGGGTTCTTCTTCCGCTCCGTGAAGGATCTCTTCCTCCAGCCGGTCCGCCGTTTCATCGCATCCGTCTTCCAGGCCGGTCTGCACGATGGACACCGTTCCGAGCAGATGGTCGAACACGATGACCGTCGAATACACATTGAGCAGCACATCCGGTCCGGCCTGGCCATGCCGGCTTTTCAGCCCCGCCGCCCCGTATCCGACCGCTCCGACCGCCCCCCCGGCAAACGGGAATTCCGTGCCTGCCGCCACTCTCGGCAGCAGGCGCTGGAGCAGCCGGATGGAATCTCCTTCATGCTCATACACTTTGCCCGTCCGGCAGTTTGTCTCCTCCAGAACGCCGCCTTCGCCGCGGAACACCTTCACCGGATCCTGTCCAATGTAGGAATAGCGGCCCGACCCGTCGCGGGCACACGAACTTTCCAGCAGAAACTTCCGCTTCCCCTTCAACCTTCTGAACACCGCGATCGGCGTCAGCCCGTCGCCTTCCAGCCGCCTCGCCGCCACTCTTTTCTCAGCTGTTCTCAACTCTGCTCAGCTCCTCTTTTTTAAGAAATAAAAAATCCCCCGCAACAGGCACAGAAGTCCTGTTGCGGAGGACGGAATCAAATCCGCGTTGCCACCTCCGTTGGGGCAAAACGCCCCCGCTCGGCCATGCCCGGATGAAGCGGGCATGCTCCCTTAACGCGGGAAGGACGTCCGCCGCAGAAAAGCTGCGGCGGCTCTCACAGGTCCATTCACACACGGGGCGCGCCGGCTTCCACCCACCGCCGGCTCTCTGGGCCGCCCTTCGCATGCTACTCTTCCTGTTCTGCAATTTCTCGGCTATGCTCTACTCTGCTTTTAAATCCAAGGGCGATGCCGCTCCCGGCACCTTCTGCCCGTCCGGACGAAAAAGTTGATTCCAATCTTACACTGTTCAGAAATTTGTGTCAACCCGCTTTTTGGTGAAAACAACCAGCGACGAACGCAGGCATCGCGTTTGGTGTTGTTTACCGTTTTTTTGTGGCTATTGGATTTTCCGCGGCTGCCTCAGGGAAATTCGCGCCTGGCCGGGAGCTTTCTGCGCCTGCTTTCCGGGTCCCTTTGACTTTTCGCGCCCGCTCCAGGGAAATTCACACCCGCCCGGAGAATTTTCACGTCCGCTTTTTGGACTCCGGATTTTTCGAGGCCGCTCCTGCTCCTCATTCTATTTTCTGCGGCCGGTGTTCATGCCGATTCTTTTTCGGTCATTGTCCGGCGATGGCTTCGGCAATGTCGTCCTGGATCGGAGTGACGGAGCCGGCCAGGTAGTTGTTCATCAGAATGGAGAAGATGTATTCCTCGCCGTCCGCACCGGTGACGTAGCCGGACAAGGTGGAGACGCCTGTGAGTGAGCCGGTTTTGGCCTGGACGTTTCCTTTTGCCGGTCCGTCGGTCATCCGGTTGCGCAGCGTGCCGCCGGTCATGCGGTCAGGATCGCCTGCCACCGGGAGGGATTCCAGGAACACCGGGAACCAGGGCTCTGCCTGGATGCCGTAGAGCAAAGTGGACAGCTGTCCCGCGGTCACCAGGTTCTTGTGGGACATGCCCGAACCGTCTCGGAGCCGCATGGCGGACGGGTCCACCCCGTACTTGGCGAGCACGTCTGCCATCACATTCAGGCCTGCGTCCCACGAGCCTTCATCCGCGGACACTTTCCCGATTTCCTTCACCAGCACTTCCGCATGGCCGTTGTTGCTGAGCTTCATGAACGGGATGAACAGGTCCCGGAGCGGCATCGACTGCTTGGAAGCGAGTTCCGCTGCGCCGGCCGGCACGCTGCCTTTCTTCAAACCACCGGAAATGGAGATCCCTTCGGCTTCGAGCGCTTTCTTGAACAGATCGAGCGCATAGAGGGAAGGATCCCAGACGGCAGTCCAGGAACGGGAGGCCGTTGCGCCGGCCGGGATTGTTCCTTCGATGACAATGGTGTCGGTGCCGTGGGCCCGTTCGATCGAGATGCTCTTGCGGCCGTCCTTGGCGACGGTTTTCGCACGGTTGTCGATCTTCACTGCGTCCGTCGCCGGATCAAGTGTCACGGTTGCCGGGTCGCCCGCGGCTTTTCCGGGGTTGACGTTGACGATGACCGTGCCGGCGTCATAGTCTGTGTTCGGGGAGGCGGTGAGCGCCGATACCGCGGCTCCCGTGTAGTTGGATTCGTCGGACCAGTTCAGGTCCTCTGAAAGCCGGATATCGTCGTACCAGGTCGCGTCGGCGATGAGGTCGCCTTTGACCTTTTTGACGCCTTTTGCTTTTACGTCCTTTGCGAACTTCTCGAAGTCGCTTTTCAGGAGTGTCGGATCACCCCTGCCCTGCAGATAGACATTGCCGTGCAGCACGCCGCCGTTGTTCAGCCGGCCGTCATGGGAGACGTCGGTCTTAAAGCGGTGGTCGGGCCCGAGAGAGTCCAGCGCTGCTATGCCGGTCAGGATTTTCATGTTCGATGCGGGATGGAGCAGCAGATCATCGGTATGCGCATAGACCGTTTCTCCGGTTTCGGCCTTGGAGACGTTTACGCCGATTGTCGCCCCGGCGAGCCTCGGGTCGTTCAGGATGTGGTTCAGCGTGTTGCCGAGCGCGGCATGGTCTTCGGTCGCGACGGCAATCTGCGGGCTTTCGGCTGCGCCCGCCGGGACAAGCAGCAGAGCGGACAGTGCGATTGCAGAAAGCCATTTTTTCGGTGTGGCCGGCATAACAGATCCTCCTTTGGAAAAACTCATTTTAACCAGTGTACCAAGGTTTTTTGAATATTCCATCATATGAATGGCGCATTTTATTCTTGCAGGAACAGGCAAAAAGGCCCATCCGGCTTGTCCGGCGACTAACCAGGCGCAAACAGGGTATAGGGGAACCATAGAGAAAGAATGGACTGGAGGCGAGGGAGTTGGTGGTCAAGGAAAACCAGGAAGAATTGACGATCGCCCTGAACCGGACACTGAAGGAAGGCGACCGGGAAGGGTTTTTGAAGTTATTGAAGGATCTCCGCCCGTATGACCAAGCGATCCAGTACATGAAAATTCCGAGGAAGCTGCATCCGCTCTTCGTGGAGTGCATGGACTTGTCCATGCTGACGGAGATGCTGCCTTATCTGAAGGCTTCGTCCCAGGTAGAGCTGATTCAGTCGCTGGAACCGGACAAAGCGATTCCGATCCTCGATATGATGCAAAACGATGATCTGGCCGCCATGCTGACCGACCTGGACCCGGAAGAGATCGACAGGCTGACGAACATGATGGTCCGCGAAGAGGCGGAAAACGTCCGCCGGATCCTCGACTATCCGGCGGACACGGCGGGCCGGGCGATGACGAACCGGTTCGTCTGGGTGCACGAGAACTACACTGTCGGAAAAACAACGGAAAAACTGCGCTATTATAGTGGTTATGCGACGTCGATGAACTATATATACGTCATCAACAGCGAAAAGCAGCTTGTCGGCGTCGTTTCCTACCGGCAGCTGCTGCTTGCGGATCCGGAGACGAAAATTACGGACATCATGTCCCGGCGGGTCATCTCGGTGGATGCGTTCACCGACCAGGAAGACGTGGCCAAGCAGTTTGCCCGCTATGATTTTGTATCGGTGCCGGTGACAGACAAGGACAACCTGCTTGTAGGCATCATCACGGTCGACGATGTCATTGACATCATCGTCCGTGAAGCGAACGAAGACATTGAAATGCTCATGGCGAGCGGCAAGCAGATCGACTTCCATACGAAACCGTTCACGGCCGCCTACAAACGGCTTCCGTGGCTGATTCTCCTTTTATTCATCGGGCTCGTTTCCGGCAGCATCATCAGCGGCTTTGAGGCCACGCTGGAACAGGTTGTCGCCCTCGCCTTCTTCATGCCGCTCATCGCCGGCATGACCGGGAACACCGGAACCCAGTCGCTGGCAGTCGTGGTCCGCGGCCTCGCTTCCGAAGACATCAATCTGAAAGAGTCGCTGAAGCTCATCGTCCGGGAACTGATCGTCGGCGTCATCATCGGGATCACATGCGGCGCCCTTATTGCAGTCATTGCCTTCATCTGGCAGGGAAGCTTCATGCTCGGGATCGTCGTCGGCTCTTCGCTCGTTCTGACGCTTATTATCGGGACGTTCGCCGGGACGATCATCCCGCTCATCCTCAGCCGGTTCAAGTTCGATCCGGCCGTTGCATCGGGCCCGCTCATCACGACGGTGAACGACATTCTGTCCCTGCTCATTTACTTCGGCATCGCCACTGCATTCCTTTCGAAGCTCACTTGATGGCATATTAACCTCAAAAATAAAGCAGCCGGCCTCTCGGTGAGGTGCGGCTGCTTTTATTTGTCATCGGCTTCCTGATTTTCGACGACCTTTTCAAGCAGGGCTACAATCCGTTCATTGGTACCGGAAGCCTCGCTCTGATCTAGCCTGTCGTTCAGTTCGTCAATCTGTTGTTGGATCTGTTCAAGCTTTTCCTGCAGCTGTTCATCGGCAATCCGGTCTTCTTCGATCGCGATCGCTGCACCGACCACTTCCAGCGTGCCTCCGATCAACTCCAGAATTGCACCGACGAAGCCGATGGCCGTTCCCGGGCTTATCCCGCTGTCTCTCCTGTTTTCCGGACCGCTATTAATCTGACCAAACTGGAACGGACCAGACCCACGCAAGACGTCACTTCCCTGGCAGATGATCTTTCTGATCAGTATATGCCAGCGGTCGTGCAACGGCGATTCATGGATCAGCGTTTGTACCGAACTTGCCAGCCATCTTCATTTACAATCAATTCCGTACCGCGCCATCCGTCTGCGAGGAGTGCCTGCTGGCCGGCGATGTCGTCCATCGGAACAAGACATTTTTCATCGCGATGCGGGACGGCTTCTGCAAGGTCTTTGAAAAACACATAGCGCAGCTTGCCGCCGTACTTGTCCTTGAGTGCCGCCACTTCAAGACCCTGCGAAAACTTGTCTTTCAAGCTCGGGATGTTGCCCGGCATGACGGTCGCACACACATAGCGGTACCGGCTGCGGTCCACCCGCTCCATGAGGACGGTCGCCATCATTTTCTGAAGCCCGTTGCCGCGGAATCGCGGAGACACTGCAGAAATTTCCTGGTAAATGACTTTCGAAATTTCATCTTCCGGCACGCCGACGTCGCGGCCGAGCCCTTCGTGGTCGTTGTCCGGGATGAGCATCGCCCGCCAGGCGACCATTTCCTCTCCGTCGTACACGCCGATCATGTCACCGTTGCCTTCGAGGAGGAACCGGAATTCCTCTTCCGACAACGGCTGGAGACGCGCCTTGTCTTCGAGCGCTTCCACGACCTCTTCCTGCAGGCGGAGGATTTCCGGCAGCTGGGTTGTTTTGAGCAGGCGCATTGTAATGTGGACGCCGTTATTCAGCGTGCCCTCAAAAAGGTTCTCTGTCATCAACATCCCTTCTTTCTGTTTTCCATCGTACTTTACAGAAGAAGTTCTGAAAAGTATCTTTGAGGAAATATCAATAAAGCCAAGCGGAGGGAGCCGGTCGACATGGTGGATAAGGAAACTCAGATCAAAGTTCTGCTTTACGGAGATGCACTGCGTTTTGCCTGCGAGACATTGGGCGTGAAAGACATGACAAAACATCGATATTCCGATGTTTTTTCTGTCACCGAGGATGAAGTATTTGAATATACGAAGGTGCATGGTATCCCGCATAGCGAACAAACAGGCAAGCATTCACTGGCCGAAGGGTTCCATTACTTTAAGGAAGATGACAAGTGGGTGACCTTTTTTAGGGAGAGAGGCCTGGTATTCAGCGAAAAGAGCTTTGATAATGATAACCTTGGAAAGAGGTATGTCGTTCGAACCTTGCTGCAATTGGCCGGTACAGGACTGTATTGAGCGGATCCATCAACAAAACCCCGGTCCTGTTTTATCGGTCCGGGGTTTTCTTATCCAGTTCAGTCAAGTTGTTTCGCCTGGACAATGAGGCGCTGCGCGCTGGAATGCTTTGGCCAGCACGTGACGAGCGACAGGAGGGTGATGCCGTCCTGCCGGTCAAGCACGCTGACTTCATGCGGATACACCACCAGGCTGCGGAACACTTCGTACGTGTAGGTGCCGGATGACGTTTCGTAAGTGATCCGGTCACCGGGCTCGAGTTCGTCGATCCGGCTGAAATATTCTCCGAATACGTGGGTCTGGTGACCGGCGATCGCCAGGCTGCCGCCCTCTGCCGCCGGATCATCCAGCCCCGAGATGCTCCCGAGCGAAAGATCCAGGTTTTCCGGGGTCGCTCCGTCGAGGACGGGGCGCTGAAGATCGATCTTCGGAATCTCAAGAAGACCTGCCAATCCATCGTCCGCGGCGGCCGCTGCGTCCCCGTCGGGACCAGTGGCCGGTTCTCCGGGGCCATGCGCTTCCGCCCGGATCGATTCGAACGAATCCATGAGGCGGTCTTGCGCCTTCCGGTTCTCGAGGTGGCCTTCCCCGAGGCAGAACAGGAGAAGAAGCCCGGCGAGGATCAGCACGGTTCCGAGCCGTCTGACCGTTTTCTTCATGGGATCACCTTCTCTCTCAATCAGGCGACCTTCCTCAGTCCGAATCCGCCGCCGATCAAGGCAAGCGCCATCAGGACAAGCATGATGCTGTTGAGGAAGCCGCCGGTTTTCGGAAGCATTTCTCCGGTCTCGAATCCGCCCATGGCAGGTGCAGAACCGGTGCCGGCCATGTTGCTGGCAGAACCGGTTGTTCCGGAGTTGTTCCCGCCCGTGCCGTTTGTGTTGCCCGGCAGCCAAGCGATGTTGTTGTCCGTGTTGCCTTGATCGAACTCCTCGCCTTCCACGGCATGATTGTTGTTCCCGTTGCCCGGCACTGCAGACGTACCTTCGTCCGGGTTTGTGCCTTCGTCAGAGTTCGTGCCTTCGTCCGGATTCGTGCCTTCGTCCGGGTTCGTGCCTTCGTCTGGATTCGTGCCTTCATCTGGATTCGTGCCTTCATCCGGATTCGTGCCTTCATCCGGATTCGTGCCTTCATCCGGGTTCGTGCCTTCATCCGGGTTCGTGCCTTCGTCCGGGTTCATGCCTTCGTCCGGGTTCGTGCCCTCGTCCGGATTCGTGCCTTCATCCGGATTCGTGCCTTCGTCCGGGTTTGTGCCTTCATCCGGATTCGTGCCTTCATCCGGGTTCGTGCCTTCATCCGGGTTCGTGCCTTCATCCGGGTTCGTGCCTTCATCCGGGTTCGTGCCTTCATCCGGGTTCGTGCCTTCATCCGGGTTCGTGCCTTCATCCGGGTTCGTGCCTTCGTCCGGGTTTTCCCCCGGGTTGGTTACCGGAGGAATGACCGCCGAAGGAGTGAATTGTTCATTCACCAGAATATCTACTTTGACCGGCAGAAGCGGAAGGTCCGGCAAGCGGAGAGACACCCCGCTTTCCTTGATATACGTTCCGTCTTCATTCTCAATCACGTCTTTGGCGAGGACATCCAAGTCGACTTCGCCGAGCACGCCGTCAATCAAGTCGCCCTGCACAAGGCCCGAAGAACTGGAAGTCGTTTCACCATCTGTTGCTTCATGGCGATCCAGTACACCGACATGTGTGCCGCCAAGAATCGGAAGGTTGCTGCCGACCAAATCCACAACGCCTGCATTGCCTGCAGAGCTGTTTTCCGTTTCGACCGCATTTCCGCCGATCACATCGACCGACACGTCATCCAGCAGGTCGTTCGACAGGTCTGCCGATACCACGCCACCGGTCACTGCCGTCGTCTCGCCGTCCGTTGCTTCGTGGCGGTCGAGAACGCCGATGTGTGTTTGTTCGAGAATTGGAAGATCCGACGCGTTCACGTCCACGACGCCGCCGTTTGAGACGTAGCCGTCTTCCGTAACCACCGCATTTCCGCCGATCACATCGACCGACACGTCATCCAGCAGGTCGTTCGACAGGTCTGCCGATACCACGCCACCGGTCACTGCCGTCGTCTCGCCGTCCGTTGCTTCGTGGCGGTCGAGAACGCCGATGTGTGTTTGTTCAAGAATCGGGAGGTCGGAGGCGTTCACGTCCACGACGCCGCCGTCAAACGTACCGTCCGTCTGTTTGCCGCCCACCACGTCGACTGTCACATCTTGGGTCAATCCATTGTTCAGGTTGACCGAAGCGAGCGATCCCTGTTCCGTACCATCAGCGGAAGATTGGCCGAGCACGTCAATATTCACATCTTCCAGAATCCCGCCTTTTAGCCCGACATTAATCAAAGATCCCGACTTGGCTTCATCGTCATCGGAATGCTCAAGCAGCCCGACATGCAGATCTCCAAGCAGCGGAAGATTGTTCAGATTCAAACCGAGGCCACCGTCTTTTTTCGGCTCTGCCGCTTCTTCTGAAGGATTCTGTGAAGAAGCGTTCTCTTCATTTTCGGCCGCATCTGTGTCCGGCAAAGACTCTTGGACCGAGACATCCGCCACGCCGGACTTCTCCTCCGTGCCGGATGCTCCTTCCGTGTACTCTTCATACAGCACGTCCGCCTGAACGTCGCCGACCGGGCTTTCATCAAGCGTCACGCCGGCCACGCCGGACTTTTCTTCCGTGCTGGATGCTCCTTCGGAAGATTCCTCATGCAGCACGTCCGCCTGAACGTCACCGACCGGGCTTTCATCAAGTGTCACGCCGGCCACGCCGGACTTTTCTTCAGTGCCGGAGGCTCTTTCGGGAGATTCCTCATACAGTACATCCGCGTTGAGGTTTCCGACTGCACTGTCTTCAACCGTTGCGTTTAGGACGGCACTGCCGTTTTCTTTTTCAGACGGAAGTTCGACGCTTACCGTTCCGACAACTGGCACGTCTTCCGCTTTCACATCAAGAACTTCGGCGGTGTCTTCCTTGTCGGTCAGGACATTCACGTCCAGCTCAAGCAAGTTTCCGTCACTTTCTGCACCGGTTGCTTTCGGAGATAGAGTCACTGCCAGGCAGAGCGCAAAGCTGGTGCCGGCGATTTTCATCCAATTTGTTTTCATGTTGTTCGCTCCTTTTTTTAATTGATCAGATCAAGTTAAAAAAAGGAGTGGTTTGGGGCGGTTGGCCGGGCGGTGCATTCGTCCATTGACTTTTCCTCAAATGGCTTTCCGCGAGCCAGGCCGCTTCGGATTCAGAAAGTCCGGCGATTGCAGTGCCGATCACCCCCTGGAGCACATCGCCGCTTCCGGCTGATGTGGAAGGGCCGGCCGCTGCAGAACTTCCGCTGCCCGCCTGTTGATGGAAGGCTGTTGTGCCGGTGATGTCCACTCCGTTTTGGAACGGGGCAGATGCCGGCATTTCGGATGTTTCTTTGCTGCCGGCGCGGCTGATTTCCGGCTGGCCAACCCGTTCGGACCAGCGGATGGCTTCAACTGCAGGCCGGTTTTGTGCTGTTATCGGTTCCAAGATCACCGGGGCATGGGCTGCCGTTTCCGCCGATGGAGTTCCGGCATCCGGTTTTGTTGCCCGGGCGGATTCCTTCGCCGGTGTGCTTTCGTCCTTCTGTTCAGCCGGTTGTCCGGACGGCTCTTTTGCCGCGGCAGTCTCCGGTGCCGAAGTATCAATGTCGGCATCCGGTTGCTGCGGGATAGACGGCACTGCCGGTTCCGCCGGCTCTGAGTCAACGGCCGGCCGTTCCGGAGTGGCATCGACCGCCGGTTGCCCGGGCGCCTCTTCAACTGCCGGGCGCTCTGGAAGAACAGGGCGGATGGACGGCACGATTTCCGGCAGTCCCACAACCTGGTCAGTGACGCCGGTGACGACGTCATCCACCGTGTCCGTCGTTTGTCCGACGGTCAGATCCACCGTGCCGGTGACCGTTTCTGTCACTTGATTGACGGTTTCGCCGGTTTTGTCGACCACCTGGTCCACCGTTTCCGTTACACCGCCGACGGTTCCGTGCACGAGATCGACGGTGCCGGATAAGACCGGCACGTCTTTCACCGCTTCGTTGACGGACCCGGTCGCCGTGCGCACCGTTTCCGTCGCACTTTTCGCCGTTTCGGTCACCAGGCCGGTCACGTCACCGGCGGCCTGATCGACGACAGGCAACGTATTGCCGACTGTTTCTTCCACAAGGCCGGTTGTATGGTGAACGATCGTTGAAATTGGACGGCTTTCCGCCGGATTGGTATACGTTTCCGGATCAGTCACCGTCTCCACCGTTTTTTCTGTAAAGTCAGTGACAGATTCAACCGTCGCATTCACACTGTCCGTTGTCCCGCCAACCGTGCCGGTGACGGTGTCCGCCGTCCCGTTCACTGCAGTATCGGCCGTCCCAAGGACCGCATCGGCCGTTTCATTGACGGCGCCGGTCACATTTGAAACAACCGGAACTTCTTTTGCTGCCTCGTTGACGGCATCCGTGGTATCCCTTACCGTGTCCGTTGTGTTTTTTGCCGTATGCTGCACAAGGCCTGCCGTCTCTTCGACCGCCTGTCCGGCAGCTGCGGTCGTATGGCCGACCGCTTCATTGACGAGCTTCGTTGTATCGCCAACGATCTTTGAAACCGGCTTGCTTTCCGCAGGGTTGCGGTATGTCTCGGAATCGGTTGCGGTCTCTGCCGCACTCTCGACAAAATTGGCTGCCGACTCAACGGTCTTTCCGACACCGCCGACTGTTTCCTCAACAACTGTGCCGACTGTTTCCAGCGTGCCGCCGACCGTATTGCCCGCCAGCTCCAACGTTCCTTCGACCGTGTCGCCGACAGCTCCGAGGAGCCCGCCGACCAGTCCGCGGTTTTTTTGCGGAGCCCCGTCTTCTCCATTTTCGTCACCCTCTGCGAAGGCGGCGCCTGCCGGCATGGCGGCAATGAGCATTCCGCACAGGAAAGCACCGGTCACGAATCGTTTCATGGATTCACCCCCTTCCGCTATTAATCTGCCATTCCTCTTCCCCTAACTTTCTCGATAATAACAAAAAATACGGAAGAAAGTGTCCACTCTCTTCCGTATAGGTCTAATATCCTGATTCACTTAAATCACTTTTGCGCCGATTGTTCCCGAAAAGTGGCCAAGTGCCCAGTCATGGCCCGCCTGATTGAAACTGGCAACGGCGTTTTCGTGGATCACGATCTGAAATCCTTTGTTGTACGCATCGACGGCGGTGTGCAAGATGCAGATGTCCGTGCAGACGCCGACAAGATGGAGTTCCGAAATTCCCCGCTCCCGCAGCCTGATCTCCAGATCCGTCCCGGCGAATGCGCTGTAACGGGTTTTATTCATGTAGTAAACATTCGGGTCATCCCGATGTTCCTCGTACACTTTCTGCAGCTCCCCGTATAAGTCCATGCCCGGCGTTCCGGCGATGTTGTGGGGCGGGAAGAGCCGATTCTCGGGGTGATGGGCATCTCCTTCTTCATGCCGGTCAATCGCGAAGACCACAAAGTCTCCCGAGTCGATAAATTTCCGGGTCAGCCGCACAATTTCCCCTTCGATCGCCTGGCCGGGCTCCCCGCAGGTCAGTTTCCCGCCGTCCGCAACAAAATCCATCGTGTAGTCAATATTGATGAGCGCTTTTTTCACGTCTTCAACCCCCTGCCGTATTAGTCAGCCCCATCATACCATTTCTGTTTACAGTTGTCTTGACACTATGGAACAAAACAAAAGACCGGCTCTCAAACCGAGAGACCGGCCCTTTTAAACGGATCAGCGGACTTCCACCGTTTCTTTCGGATTCGATTTGACTTTCATCGTGCCGTTCTCGGCAAGGTTCTGATGCCAGGAGAAGGCTTTTTCCAGAACGTGCGGCGTCTGCCCCCCGCGCCCGAGCGCTTCCTCGTAGTAGGCCCAGAGCTGCTCCCTGTAATCGGGATGGACGCAATTCTCGATGATGAGCGGCACCCGCTCCCTCGGTGCCAGGCCCCGGAGATCCGCATATCCCTGTTCGGTCACGACCACGTCCACGTCATGCTCGGTGTGATCGACATGGGAGACGAACGGCACGATGCTTGAAATGTTGCCGCCTTTTGCGGTGGATTTCGTGACGAAGATCGCGAGCCGTGCGTTGCGGGCGAAGTCGCCGGAGCCGCCGATGCCGTTCATCATTTTCGTGCCGGACACATGTGTGGAGTTGACGTTTCCGTAGATGTCGAACTCGAGCGCCGTGTTGATCGAAATGAGTCCGAGCCTGCGGATGAGTTCCGGATGGTTGGAGATTTCCTGAGGACGCATGATCAGGCGGTCGCGGTATTTCTCAAAGTCACCGAATACCTGCTTCATCTTTTCATCGGACAGTGTAATCGAGCAGCACGAAGCAAAGTCGACCTTGCCGGCGTCGATCAGGTCGAACACCGCATCCTGAAGAACCTCCGAGTACACTTCAAGATGTTCAAATTCCGATTCCACCATGCCGTGGAGGACGGCATTCGCCACACTGCCGATGCCCGACTGGATCGGTGCAAGCGTTTCGTCAAGCCGGCCCATTCCCACTTCGTTGCGGAGAAAAGCGAGCAAGTGGTCCGCCATGATCTGGGTCTCATCATCCGGCTGGACGATCGTCGAAGGCGAATCCTCCTGCTCCGTGAAGACGATGCCTCGGATCTTCTCCGGGTCGACCTGGATGCCCGGTGTGCCGATCCGGTCTTTCACCGACGTCATCGGGATCGGATCCCGCTCCCCCTGCCTGCCGGTGTCATATATATCGTGGATCCCTTCAAGCAGCGGAGTCTGGGCCATGTTGATCTCGACGATGATGTTGTCGGCATGCATCGCAAACAGCGATGAGTTGCCGACGGACGTCGTCGGAATGATCATCCCGTCTTCTTTCACGGCAACCGCCTCGACGATCGCAAAATCAATCGGCCCCATGACACCCGACCGGACCAGTTCCGCCGTGTGGGAAAGATGCTGGTCGACGAAGAACATGTCCCCGTTGTTGATGCTTTTGCGCATCACCGGGTCCGCCTGGAACGGGAGGCGCTTGTGGACAATCCCGGCTTTCGCAAACAGGGCATCGATGTCCGATCCGAGGGAAGCCCCGGTGAAGACATTCACCTTGAATTCTTCTTCCTTCGCGCGCTCCACGAGAGCGAACGGAACCGCTTTCACGTCACCGGCACGAGTGAATCCGCTCAGGCCGAGCGTCATTCCATCTTCAATCCACGAAGCGGCTTTTTCCGGTGAAACAACACGGTTCCGGAGGGACTGGTTCTGAATCCGATCGAGTTGTGATGTCATGTGTATCAACCTCTTCTTGAAAGATTTTGTATAGAATAAGTGCAAGTTTAAATTCTCTTGCTATCATTATTCCCTAAAACGCTTTCATGGCAGAGGTTTTCGGACAGGAAAGCCGGTTTCATGATTCAGACATATAAAACTATGTCTAAAACCGCACAATTCGGCTCTCAGAATCCGAGGATTTTCCTGAAGTAGCTGGAATACGACTGGCTCACCGGCACACGCTCTCCGGTATTCATCTCCAGCAGGAAAGTGGAGTGGGAGTCCGGATAAATCTCGCGGATGTGATGGACATTCACGATGAACGAGCGGTGGCAGCGGACGAACATGTCCCGCGGCAAAATGTATTCGAATTCCTGAAGCGTGTTTTTATGCGTCCCGGCCACGCCCTCGGCAATGACCTGGGTTTTTCGTTCCTTCACTTCAAAATACTGAACCTGCCCGAACGGCACCGGCTTCCATCCGTCTTCCGTCCGGATCGTGACGACCGATTTTCCTTCCGTGTAAGTCGGATAGATCGCCAGCACGCAGCCCTCCAGCTCCCCGTCCCGGTGAAACGGCACGGCCATCCCGTGATACGGGATGCCGAAGATCGCCCGGTCGATGAACTCCGATGTCTTTTGCCCGGAAGTGAGCGCCTGGTGGGCGATCGTCCCTTCGCGGACCGGATCTCCCGGCCGGATTTTCAGGTCGACCCGCTTGCTCGGCCGGTAATAGACATACTGTTCCTTGTCTGTCACGGCGATGGACACTTCGTCGGAAAACAGCTCGCCCATGACGTCCAACAAATCCTTTTCCGAAAACTGCTTCACGGGAAAACACCTTCTTTCGGTTTCCTTTTCTCCATTATACAATGAAAGCCATTTGTCCCGGCATTTCAATCCATATGAAATAAAGCACCGCCCGGGCGGTGCTTCAGTGGTTCTGTTCATTCGTGGAACGAGTCCGGGATGGCACCGAATTTGCGACGGTGATACAGAAGTGGATCTTTCCGGTGGTTGTCGATCTTTTTCACTTCACCGATGATGATCCGGTGGTCGCCGCCGCCGACTGTCGTATGCAAGTCGCAGTGCAGCACGCCCGAGGCGCCTTTGATCACCGGCACGCCGTCAGCCGACATTTCCCACTCGCAGTTTTCAAACCGGTCGATGCCGCGGCTTGCAAACAGGGCACAAAGTTCCCCCTGGTCGCCGGACAGCACGTGAACGGCGAATTTCTTTGCATTCGTGAATATATCGTAAAGCGATACCCGCTTGTCGATTGACCATAAAATAAGCGTCGGATCAAGCGACACCGAGGCGAACGAATTCACCGTCATGCCGACCGGCGTTCCGTCCGGCGCCGTCGCGGTGATGACCGTCACCCCCGTCGGATAATTCCCCATCACTTCCTTGAAGTGGGCAATTTTTTCGTCTTCCGTCATTTGTTTCACCTCATTTCCCCCTGTCTTGCAAACGAAGCATCCGTGCGATGTATGAAAAGGAGCACTTATCAGCTTCTGTTATATGGATCCATACGCAATGATTGCCCTCTCACTATATCAGAACAATCGAACGTTTTTCGACCGGTTTGCTCAACCGCCTTTTTTCACGTGGAACAATCGAGCCGCCAGACGGAGAACCGTTCGTTCGGGTTCTTTTCCGACAGTCCCGGGGTCGGCAGGTCGAGCGCGTGGACGAACGGTGTATGGTGTTCCATGTGGCCGAGGTAATCCAGCGTCGGATAGTAAAGCGCGACGGACACGGAGCGCGGACGTTCTTCTGCTGACTGCAGAATGCGGTCCACGGTTTTGGCGAAAAGATTCACCGAAAAAGGATTGAAATAGTAGAAGAAGCTGTCGAGCGGCTTCACGCGGTAGTCTTCCGCCCTGCAGTTGACGAACGAGACCGACCCTTTCAGCTTGTTCTTCTTCTTTATCATATACGCGTCCCGGTTCTCAAGTGACTCGAGGTAGAGCGAGCCGTCCATCTCGATGCCGGTCACGGAAGCGCCGGTCCGGTGGTTGAGATAAAACGCAGCGCGTCCCTTGCCGCATCCGTAGTCGACGATACCGTCTGTTTTTTTCACAGGATACCGCTCAAGCAGCGCATCAAGCGCCTCGTATGGCGTCGCTTCGTACCGGTTGTCATGGATGGAGCGGACGCCCCAATCCTGCATGCCGCCTGTTTGGATTCCGAGCATCCGGTCGATTTCATGTTCATTCATTTGAAGCCCTCCGGAAATGAAGTCACCCGATGGAAAGCACCGGATGACTTCATTGTAGCCCATCGGAAGATTGCCCGTGTCCGTCTTCCGTCTTTAACTGCATCTCATACCAGTCGGTGATCCGGTTATGCAGCCGGATGGCGTCGAGATTTTCTTCTTCCGCATGCCAGCAGGCTGACATCACCGTCATCGCAAGCGCTGCCTGCAGAAGGCGTTTCCGGCTCATCTGCAGTTCATCCAGCAAGATACCCGTGCGCAGGGCAAGCAGTTCTTCGACTGGTTTGTGTTCAAGCTCATTGTACAGAAACGGGGCCAGGTCATAGGCGGGATCCCCGGAATAGCCGTGCGGATCGATCGCCGTCCATCCGCCCCGATCATTCAGCAGAATGTTTTGGTGGTGCAGATCCCCGTGGAGCAGGCCTCGGCCTGCGCAAGACGCTTCCACCGCGGCAAAGCAGGATCCGGCAAGACGGATTTTCTCCTCCGGAACCGGGCCTCCGACCGGGTGCATCCGGCGATAAGAGCGGCTTGCCTCTTCCCACATGGATGCAACGGAGGGAAATTCAGTTGTTGCCGGCAATGGCCTGCGGAGTCTTTTCCAGACTCCACAAAACGCCCGGGCCGCTTCGGCTTCATCGGAGACCGTTGAAAGCATTGCACCCGGCCGGATGCGTTCCAGCAGTTGGACTCCGTCTTCCGGAACCGACCGGATGAGGGCAGCACAACCGTTCCCTCTGTAAGATTCTGTTGCCAGGATCTCCCGTCGGCTGTCTTTTCCGGGAACCCCGGCCTTGAAGACGGCGGGCGTCCCGTCTTGCCGGCGGACGAACAGCACATAGTTATAAGAAAGATTCCCAACCGGCACCTCAGGTTCAAGCGACCACTTTCGGACATACGAACAGATCGTTTCTTCAAGATTCTCCAGAAAAATAATGCCTTCATTCCCAAACACGGCGCGGACCCGCCCGGTGAATGCCTCCGGAAGCTGCAACTTGATCGCCTCCTTTTTTAAATGTTCCGATTGCCTCCATTGTACGGGGTGCCCGCAAAAAAGCCCAACATCCGCAGTTTGCGGATGTCGGGCCTGTTTGTGTGGGTGCTTATTCAGAAGCTAGATCCGGCGGCGGTTCATCCCGGTTTTCAGACAGTCCGGTTCACTCAGCTCAGCGGATTGTGCCGTAGTAGATCTGGCCGCCGTCAAGATCGATCACTTTCAGCATGTTCGTTCGTTTCACGAAGATGGTTTTATATTCGCCGTGGCCGTTTGCGCTCTTGAAGACAATCACGCGGTTGCTGTAGTTGTCTTCGGCGATAACCGGCGTCAGGCCGTCCACGTTCACGACGGATGCGATCTTGTTGTATTCAGGCAGTGACGAGATGCTGTCTGTTGCAGGTGTTTCCGGCTGGACGGCATCCTGTTCCGGAGCTTCAGGCGTTTCTGCTTTCAGGGCGCCGTAGTAGATCTGGCCGCCGCGTGTGTTGATGACTTTCAGGGTCTGCTGATTTTTCATGAAGATCGACTTGAACTGCACCTGGCCGTACGCATTCGTATAAGTGACCGTCCGCTTGAAGTTGTTGTCTTCGACAATCCGGCCGTGCAGGTCCTGTCCGATCACGGAAGAGACGGTGGCGTATTCCGGAAGGTCTTTGACCGACTGGCCGAACGTGAAGTTGCTGTATGCGCCGTGCTGATGGGAGTAAGAAGTGTATGCAGCGGGTGCTGCCGCCTCCGCTTTGTCTGCATGGAAAGTTCCGGCTGCGCCCGCCCCTGCGGATGCGATCATGGCAATGCTCATTGCGGTTGTCAGTACTTTTTTCATTTGAAATCCTCTCCTCTGTTGTTTGGGATGCTTATAATTTACCGCCGCCGGATGAGAGAATGATAAGAACGCCATGAGAGTTGGAAAAGAAAATACTTGCCAATTTTTAAGGGAATAAATCCCACCGTCCGGTTTGATGAGGAGCGGGGACGGGTAGGCGATACGCCGGTTTCCGGTTACTTCTATTAGAAAGCGGACAGCCGCCTGCTTGGATCAGGCAGTTCGTCGGAGAAGTTGACGGAATGCGATATTCTGCATACGAAATGTATAAATATTTATGAAACCCCTTTCAAATTCGTCTGAAAATACTTTTATCGACGTTTTTATAGGTTCGTGCCTTATAATTATGCATATACTTCAATTCAGAAAGAAGGTTTTTCAGATGGACGGACTCCTTGGCTATATTCCGATTGCCCTCATGATGGTCGTCATGCCCGGTGCGGACACGATTTTGCTCGTGCGCAATACACTCAGCCACGGCACAAAGGCCGGCCGGTATTCTACGCTCGGGATGGCGACGGGCCTCTTGTTCTGGACGCTCATCGCCGTGCTCGGCCTCGCGGTCATCATCGCCAAATCGGTCGTCATGTTCAATGTCATCCGCTACCTCGGAGCCGCCTATCTGATTTTCCTCGGCATCAAAAGCCTGTTTTCCAAAAGCTTTTTCTCCCTTGATGAAGTGGAGGAAGGCGCCGGTGATGCGGTCGGTGCAGGTTCCCATCACAAGGAATCGTTCCGCCAGGGCATGCTGAGCAATATCTTTAACCCGAAGACGGTGCTGCTTTACGTGACGATCATGCCGCAGTTCCTTAATCTCGGAGGAAACGTGAACGAGCAGCTCATCATCCTCGGACTCATCCTGACCGGGCTTGCGGTCGCCTGGTTCTTCCTTCTCGTCTTCATCATGGATCATGCAAAGCGCTGGCTGAACAACTCCCGCTTCCAGAACATCTTCCAGAAATCCGCAGGTGCCCTGCTCGTCGGGTTCGGGATCAAGACGGCGCTTTGATCATTCAAAAAGGCTTGCAGAAACCTCAAACGGTTCCCGCAAGCCTTTTTACATTCAGACGAGTTCCGCCTGTTTTTCGGTGAGTTCGATTTCAAAGCCGAGATCTTCGAGCATCCGGAAGTCGCTGTTGTCTTCCTGGCCTTCTGTCGTAAGGTAGTCGCCGACGAAGATGCTGTTGGCGGCGTACAGGCCGAGCGGCTGGAGCGAGCGGAGGTTCACTTCGCGTCCGCCGGAGATTCGGATTTCCTTGGTCGGATTGATGTAGCGGAACAGCGCGAGCACTTTCAGGCAGTAGCGCGGGTTCAGCTCGTTCGTCCCTTCGAGCTTCGTGCCGTCGATGGCATGGAGGAAGTTCACGGGAATCGAGTCTGCATCAAGCACGCGCAGCGAGCGGGCGATGTCGATCACGTCTTCTTTTGTTTCCTTCATTCCGACGATCGCGCCGGAACACGGGGACAGGCCGTTGCGCTTGGCCGTTTCGACCGTGCCCACCCGGTCGTCGTACGTGTGGGAAGTCGTGATGAACTCATGGTGGCGTTCTGATGTGTTCAGGTTATGGTTGTAGCGGTCGACCCCGGCCGCCTTCAGCTTGGCTGCCTGTTCTTCCTTCAGAATGCCGAGGCAGGCACACACTTTCAGGCCGTATTTCTCCTTGATCTCCTCGACGGCTTCACTGACGACGCGGACATCTTTTGTCGTCGGGCCGCGGCCGCTGGCGACGATGCAGTAAGTGCCGATCTTATTTTCATGGGCCCGCCTGGCACCTTCGAGGATCTGTTCTTTCGTGATGAACGGGTATTTGTCGATCGGTGCCGTGGAGTCGCGGGACTGTGCGCAGTAGCCGCAGTTTTCCGGGCAGTAGCCACTCTTCGCGTTGATGATCATGTTGAGCTTCACTTTCCGGCCGAAGTAATGCCGGCGGATGGTGAACGCCCCGTCCAGAATCGGAAGCAGTTCATCGTCATCTGATGTCAGAATCGCCATTGCCTCCGCATCCGTCAGTTCATTTCCTTTGATCACTTGGTTTGCGAGTCCCTGCCAATTCATCTCCATCATCCTTTCTTCGGTTGTGCGGGGATCAATTTCAGTACTTTGTCCATCCGGTGGGCGAACAGCCCGGCGAGCACAGCGAGTGCAATGTCCTTCGGCAGCGGCGGCATCAGCCAGAGCCACGCCATGCCGTAGGAGAAACCGTCAGGCGCGCCCGACCAAAGCATGTACGCCGCATACATCCAGTTCGTGCCGAACAGGTAGTTGATCGCCGTGGCAACGAGCGCCGCCATGATGAAGGCCGGCACCGTCCGGTAGCGTTCCACAATTTTCCCGGCGGCCCATGCGGCGATGATGAAGGAAATGATGAATCCGAAGTTCGGGGAAACAATCGAAGAGACGCCCCCGCTGAAGCGTGCAAACACAGGCGCCCCCGCCAGCCCGACGAGCATGTAAACCGTACAGGCCATTGCGCCTTTCCGGCTTCCGAGCATGAGCCCGGCAAGCACGGCGAAGAAGGTCTGGAGCGTGATCGGCACGCCGCCGACCACAAAGAACGGAGCGAATGAGGTGATGTTCGCGCCGATCATCATGAGTGTGGCGAACAGGGCGCAGTGGACAAGGTCCAGTGCGTGCCACCGGGATTTGGGACTGACTGTAGCCTGGTGCATGAGAATCTTCCTTTCCTAAAATGAGTAAACTTAATTTTGTTTCAGGTTAACAGTTAAAATATTAAGGAAGCTCCTCTTTTGTGTCAACAGTATTTTTGTTTCGGTTTACTCTTACCGGGATTTTCACATGCGGGAAGTCTCGGATTTGGATATGATAGAAGCAGGTGATGACCATGCGAATGTATGTGAAAGAAGGAAACATTGCGGCCGGCATGACGATGAAAGATGCACGCCGGCCCGAAGAAAACAACATGGGCCTCCATGCGTGCCTGAATCCGCAGGACGTGCTCCAGAATCGGCGGGAGCTGGCAAAGGAAATCGGCGTTCCCCTCGGCCGGTTCGTCTGCGGCCGCCAGACGCACAGCGCCAACTTCCACCGGGTGGCTGAGGAAGACCGCGGACGGGGTGCAGAAACAACGGAGGATGCCATTCCCGACACCGATGCGCTCTATACGTACGAACCAAACATCGTGCTCGGCAGTTTGACCGCGGACTGTGTGCCGGTCCTTCTCTGGAATGAAGCCGCTGGCCTAGTCGGCGCCGTCCACTCGGGCTGGCAGGGGACCGTGAAGGAAATCACACCGAAGCTGCTCAGGCATTTGACCGAAGAAGAGGGTCTGGACCCGCTCGACTTCCGGGTCCGGATCGGCGCTGCCCTCAGCCAGGAGAAATTCGAAGTCGACCGGGATGTCTATGAGCGGTTCCGGTCGCTCGGCTACGCGGATGACTTCATCCGGTTCAACGGTCAGACCGGCAAATGGCACATCGACAACCAGAAAACGGTGGAAACGCAGCTGCTCATGGCGGGCATCCCGCCCGGCCGTATTGCCATCGACCGGTCCTGTACGTACAAAAGCCCCGGCGGCTTCTCCTACCGAGAGGACAAGAAAGCGGGGCGGCATTTAAGCTGGATTGTGAGGACCGAAACTCCTGGAACCGGAGGCCACGGTACCGAGGAACGCTAAAAAGTGAAAAGTGCTGATTTCCGTTGCAGGCCCTCGCTTACCGCGGGCATTGCCTCAGCCGGCGCCAACATGAAGTTGGCGTCTGCTGCCAAAAGGTTAGCGCGTTGGAGCCTTTTGTATAAGACATTGCCCCCGGTCAGAGCACCAGTTGATGCACTTCTCCGGCAATAAACATATAAAGCCCGATGAGCGAGAGCGTGATGCCCAGATAAAACGGCCAAATGTTGTCCTCCGTTTTCTTGTCGAACGTAAACAGCGTCAAGATGCAAAAGACCAGTGCGGCCACCGGAATCCAACCGAATTGCGGCCCAAACGCAAATGCCGCTCCCCCAAGAACCAGCCCGATCAAACCGAAGGGGTTTTGTTTTGGCCATTTGTCTAAGTACGCTCTTTCTTCTTCGGACAAGTTTTTCTTGTCTCCCCAAACATCGAATTCTTTTATCCGATTCAGGAAGGCAATCAGTTTTCTGAATGCAGTCATGGCAACCCCCTGTCCCTCCGTTTTTATGACTTTGCAGCAATGATTTGATCATCAATTTGCCTATGTGCGATCGATTGGGCAAATCAGTTCTATAGCGCCGAACCGCACCAGGGACAAAAAGTAATCTGGATGCAAGAAGAGCCTCCATCATGGATGATCAATCCGTAATCATGATCCTCTTCACCGTAATAGATGAGTTGATCCGGGCAGTCGAACAACTCCTCATGTATCTCGCATGTGAAGTTGGCTTGGTCATTCATCTCGTCGCAACAATGTGTTTTCATGGAAACTCCTTTTTGGAATAAGACCTGTGTTCATTCCCACACCCGGTCCAGATGCCCGGCGTAGAACCGGATGGCCGGTGCGTATTTTTGGATTTCGCCATCAAGTGAGGTGTCTGCCAGGTTCAGCAAAAGCAGGCGCATCGCCTCCCGGTGTTTCCCCAGGTTGTAAAGGGTCATCGCCCGGAACACCTGCAGCGCACGGTCTTCGGGGAATCGGCTGCTCCCTTCCTCCAGCACGGCAATGGACCGGTCGTATCGGCCGAGCGTGCGCCACGTGCTCCCGAGGCCGAGATAAGCGTCCTTCTGTTCGTTTTCCGGCAGGCCGAGCGATATCGCCCGTTCATAGTAAGGAACGGCGGCCGCCTCTTTTCCTGTCCGGTCCAGGCTCCGGGCGCACTCGAATTGGATCTGCGCGTCGTCGGGGTGATCTGCCGCCAGCCGGACGAGCAGTTCACCGGCTTCCTCCAGCCGGCCCGCTTTTCCGAGGAGGCGGGCCTGTTCAAGGTGATCCTTCATTTGCTTTCTCCCTTCCTTTTCAACCGATGACGACCGGATTGCCCTTGTTCTGAAGGACAGACAAAATGCTGAGCGCGGCAAGGTAGCTTGTTTTCGGATTGCCGGGCATCGGCTTGTTTTCGACGGTGAGCGCCATGTCGCCAAAGCTGCCGCCCGCTTCGATCAGATGAGTGTTGCGCTTGGCGGCGGGGTCGGCGATGATGCGGACCTCCGTCTTCTCTGTGCCTAGCCCGGCGAGAGACAGAAGCAGCGCGACGTTGATGTTTTTGGGAAACTTGCCGATCGCCTCGCCGGCGGATCCTTCGAACAGCAGCCGTTCTTCGTCCATCGGCCCCAGCCCGAGTGATTCCGGCGACTTCCTTGTCGTGATCCTCACCTTCTCCAGCCCGCCGATCGCGTTCGCGGATTTCAATAAATCCAGTCCGCCGATCGCTCCGGACGGAAGGTGGACCGACCGTCCGGTTTTCTGTGCGGCTGTCTTCACCTCTTCCAGAAAACCGGCGTCCTTGAATGCCCCGATGCTGCTGGCAATGAAGTCTTTCCCGTTCATCAGGACATCGACGGCGCGGGCGGCCGCCACTTCGATCGCCGCCGCCTCGATCACCACGTCAACGTCCAATCGGATGAACTCCTCGAAGTTCTCATAAAACCGGACACCGTGCCGCTCCGCAAGCCCTGCTCCCGTTTCCCGGTTCCGTCCGCAGACCGCAGTGACCTCCCCGTCGACGAGCTGTTTGTCATTGATGCACTCCAGCAGATAAGCCGCGATGTTCCCTGTTCCCAACACACCGATTTTCATGCTTCCCGTCCCCTTTCCGGTTGAAAGCGTCCCACTCAGGCCCATTTGCGTCTCACTCGGGCCCAGTAGCGTCTCACTCGCCCTATAAATCCACCCTATCAATCAACCCCGGCGCATGCAAGCCGCTTCCCGAAACATAAAAACGCCGGGCGCATCCCTTCACGGAAGGCGCACGGCGTCTTTGATTTACTTTTCGTTCTGGATGGCCGGTTCCGCCTTGCCGGGAGTGTTTCCTTTTCCGGCGGCTGCAGAGTCCGGTTTTCCCGCAGTCATAGCGGAGACGAGCGGGATGGCCCTCAGGAACAGGGCAAGCACGACGGCAGCCACCATGATGATGCCGCCGGCGAGGAACGTTGTCGTCAACGCGTCGCTGAATACATCGCGGACGGACGCGACGAGGCCTTCGGCGACCGGTTTCAAGTCGGACGGCATGCCGGAGAGCGCCTGTTCCAGTTTCGGCTGATCCAATAACATCTCCGGATTCATGAGCGTGCCGAGTTCCTTTGCCTGCTCTGGAGGGAGCTGGGCCATTGCGCCTGCGCCTTCTCCGCCCTGGGCAAACGAATCCTGCATGCGGGAGGTCATTCTTGAACTCATGACCGCCCCAAGGATTCCGATGCCCATCGTGTTGCCGAGCGAACGGAACAGCTGGGAGGAGGCGGAAGCGACGCCTAGCTGGCGGAGCGGGACGGCATTTTGGACGGTGAGCGAGAAGACCGGCATGCTGGCGCCAAGGCCGATGCCGATGACGCACAGATAACTGATGAGCACATAGACCGGTGTCGCCGCATCAATCAGGGACAGCAGGAAGATTCCGACAGCCGTGATGCTGAGACCTGAAATGGCGAGCCCCTTGTATTTGCCCGTCTTGGTCATGAAGTTGCCGGCGAACGTCGTGGCGAACACCATGACGATCGACATCGGCATCATGATATAGCCCGAGCCGCTCGGCGAGATCCCCTTGACGCCCTGGATGAAGAACGGCGTGTAGATCATGACGCCCATCATGCCCATCCCGAGCAGGAATCCCGCGAGGTTCGAGACGGTCACAATGTCGTTTCTAAACAGCGTCAGCGGAAGCACCGGCGTTTTCACTTTTGATTCGACGAAAATGAAAACAAGCAGTGACGCAACGGTCAGGCCGAACAGTCCCAGGATCTGCCACGACGACCATGCGTACTTGCCGGCGCCTTCGCCGGCGAGGCTAAAGGCGAGCAACAGCGAGACGATGGTCATCGTCAGGAACAGAGAACCGAAATAGTCGATCGTTTCGCCTTCTCGCTTCGGTACCTTCGGGAAGAGTTTAAAGATCATGGCGAACGCCACGATGCCGAGCGGCAGGAAGATCCAGAACACCCAGTGCCAGTCGAGGTGATCGACGATGAAGCCGCCCATGAGCGGACCGAGCACGCTGGAAATCCCGAAGATCCCGCTCATGAGGCCGGTCCAGCGGGCACGTTCACGGGGCAGGTACAGGTCGCCGACCGCCGTAAAGGCCGTCGACATGATCATCCCGCCGCCGATCCCGGTGATGCCGCGGAAGATGATCAGCTGGAAGATCGAGGACGACAGGCCGGACAGGAATGCCCCGACCATGAAGAACCCGATTCCGGCGAGAAGGAACGGCTTCCGTCCGTAGATGTCGGACAGCTTTCCGACCAGAATCGTCGCCACCGCCATCGTCAACAGGTAAATCGTGATCACCCATGTGTAGTAGTCCATCCCGCCGAGGCTTGCGATGATCCGCGGCATGGCGACTCCGATGATCGTCTGGTTGATCGCCGAGAAGAACATTGCGACCATGATGGCGATCATGATCGTCACTTTCTGTTTATCTGATAAATGATTCATGCTTGTTGTGTATCCTCCTTTAGTTCTCCGAGCGAGCAGCCGGCCTGTTCAAACACACGGATGAGGGTGTCGAGCTCTTCTTCTGACAAGAGTCCGAACACGCGCTTCATTTCCTTCCTGCCTTGCTGACGCAGCTCCCCGATCACCCGGCGGCCTTCATCAGTGATCTCCAGGTAAACGACGCGCCGGTCTTCTTCGTCCCGGATCCTGCGGACGAATCCCCGCTCGATCAGCTTGTCGGAAGCGCTCGTCACCGCCCCGCCGGTCAGACGGAGGGATTCGGCGAGCCGGGACATGCGCACCCGGCCTTCCTGCTCCAGCTGGTGGATGAGGTACGCCTGTGATCCGGGCAGCTGTGCATCAAAAATTCGGGCCCACACTTTGCCCATGCCCCTCGTCACTTCCCAGAACAGCTCTTCGAATCTGTCGAAGCGATTGTCTTCGTTGCCCATCGGATTCCTCCTTTATTAATTCATCCATTAAATACTTCAATCATTAAAGAGTTTATTAGTATAAATACTTTCGGTACTGCTGTCAACCGTCCGGATTTTCATTTTGCTTGCGAGAGACAGTGGTTTTCATGTTTCCTCCGGATCCTCATTTGCCACTTTGAATCATTTCGTTATACTAAAGAATAGGATTTTTTAGCTCCAAACGGAAAGAAGAGGTTCTCATGAAACAGGTTTTCCCTGCCCTTCAGTGGGCGTTATTCATCCTGATGAGCAGCGTCGTCATTCCGGTGACGATTGCGGCGTCCTACGGGCTGGACCCGGCGGATGCGATTGCATTTGTTCAGCGGTCACTGTTTGTGCTGGGCATCGCCGGGTTGCTGCAGACGTTTTTCGGCCACAGGCTTCCGATCCAGGAAGGGCCGGCCGGACTTTGGTGGGGCGTGTTCACGCTGTATGCGGGACTCGGCACCGTCCTGTTCGGATCTCCGTCCGAGACGCTCCGTGTCCTGCAATTCGCCTTCCTTCTAAGCGGCGGCATCTTCATTGTCCTGAGTGCCTTCGGGCTCGTGGAAAAGCTGGCGGCCCTGTTCACGCCGACGGTCACCGGCATTTATCTCATCCTCATGGTTGTCCAGCTGAGCGGCTCGTTCCTGAAAGGCATGTTCGGCCTGGGCAGCGGTTCGGCGGGCGTGAGTTCGGAAATCCTCCTGTTGTCCGTATTGATCATCCTATTTTCATATGCCTTCCGGAGGATACCGAAATTCGGCCAATATTCGGTGCTGGCAAGCATCGTGTTCGGATGGACGGCGTTTGCCCTGCTTGGTCTCGCAGAGCCCGTCGTCCACGCCGGGCATTTGTTCAGTCTCCCGGCATTTTTTGCATTTGGCATCCCGCGGATGGAAGCGGATGTGATCCCGATGGTCTCCTTCATCACTTTTCTGCTGATCGCGAACATGCTTGCGACCGTCAAGGTTGTCCAGGGGGTCCTTGAGCGTCAAGGCATGAAAGCCGACCGGTCCCGCACAAGGCAGACCGGCATCGTATCGGGCTTGAATCAGCTGCTCGCCGGGACTTTTTCGGCAATCGGGCCCGTGGCCATTTCCGGCTCTGCCGGATTTATCGCCACCACCAGAATTTCCGCCCGCCTGCCGTTCATCCTCGGCTCGCTTCTCATCGTGGTGATCAGCCTGTTCCCGCCGTTCACCGCGTTTGTTTCTTCGATTCCGGTGGCAGTCGGATACGCGGCGATCTTTCCGGTGTTTGCCAGCACGATCAGCCTTGCCTTCCAGGAATTCGAATCGCTTGAGGATAAATCCGCTTTGTTCCAGGTTGCCGGAATTTCGCTGTTCGCCGGCATCGGGACGATGTTCATCCCGACGGATGCGTTCGCCTCGATGTCGCCGGTCCTCACTTCGGTGTTGAGCAACGGCCTTGTCCTCGGTGCCATCATTGCCGTGGCGGCGGAAAGGGTGCTGTTGAGGCTGCAGCGTCCAACAAAAAAAGTGCCGACCGTAAAGAAGAGGGCAAAATAAGTCCGACTCCTAACAAGCAGGCCTTCCGGCAGGCGAACCCACCGGTCCGTCTGTCTTTTTTGATGTATAATCAATTTAACTTTCGTTCTATTCCATCGCATCGTTAAAAAAGAGGTCAGCCCATGAACTTATTCACCCGATTCCAATCAGATGGCAGATCCGGCAAGCCCGGAGTCAGCCTGCTTATGCGAATGATCGTCCTGATCAGCCTGCTCGTCATCGTCATCTGCCTTGCATTCGGCCTTTTTCTCCGCCATTTTCTTTCGGAGAGCATTGAGGATCAAATCGGCAAGCGGGCACTTGCACTCGCCGAGGCAACGGCAAACATTCCCGAACTGCAGGAGGCCTTCCTTCTTGAAGATCCGGCACCGGTCATCCAGGGGATCGTTGAGCCGATCCGCAAAAAAACCGGTGCCGAGTTTATCGTTGTCGGCAACCGTGAGGGAATCCGGTACTCCCATCCGGATGCTGCGAAGATCGGCGGACGCATGGTCGGCGGCGACAATGACCGGGCACTGGAATCCGGCGAATCATACATATCCAAAAAGGAAGGTTCGCTCGGCCTGTCGGTCCGCGGAAAAGTTCCCGTGTACTCGGATGGCGAAGTGGTCGGGGTCGTGTCGGTCGGCTTCCTGAATGACAATGTACAGGCGATTGCCCGATCCCAGAGCCGCTTGATCTGGTACACGCTCGCGTTTGTCATCCTGGCGGGCCTCGCCGGTGCCGTCCTCATCTCCCGGTACATCAAGTCCCTTCTCCGCAACATGGAGCCCGAGGAGATTTCACGGCTCTATGATCAAAAAGAAGCGATTCTCCAGTCCGTACGGGAAGGAATCATCGCCGTCGACGGAAACGGCCGGATCGCAACGGCAAACTCCGCTGCTCGGCGGGCCCTCGATGAAGAAGGCATGTCAGGAGAAAAACACGAGACGGGAATTCAGATCCGGGACGTCCTTCCATCCATCGTCAATTTACAAGACCATATTGAAGACCGTGAAATGATGCTTGGACGGCAGGTCGTCCTCGTCAGCCAAGTTCCGCTGACGAGCGGCGGTGACGGGGCAGTCATCACTTTCCGGAAGAAAAGCGACCTGCAGAAGATGACCGAAGAGCTTTCGAGAATCCGGCAATACGCGAACGCCCAGCGCGCCCAGACCCATGAACACTCCAACAAACTGCATGTCATCCTCGGCCTGCTCGTTCACGGACGGGCAGGAGAAGCCGTGGAGTTCATCAAAAAAGAAGAGAATATCCGGAGCAACCGCATGGACTTCCTGTCGGAACATGTGTCAGATCCGCTGATCGGGGCGCTCCTCCAAGGGAAATCGGTCCAGGCCCAGGAGCTCGGGATCGATTTCTCGATCAACCCCTTCAGCCGGCTTTCCGAAACGCTCCCGGAAAGCGTGCAGGACGCTCTTCTGACCGCACTCGGCAATGTCATTGAAAATGCATTTGATGCGGTGCGGTCCCATGATGAAGGAGAACGCCGGGTTCTGCTTTTCTTTACCGATGTCGGAGACGACCTGCTGTTTGAAGTCGAAGACTCGGGGGAAGGGATCTCGGAAGAGGATGCACGGAAAGTCTTCAACTCCGGTTTTTCAACGAAGGGGGACGGCAGGGGGAACGGGCTTGCCCTGGCGAGCGAGGCGATTCTCGGAGTGGGCGGCGAAGTGCTCATCGAAGACGGTGAATCGGGCGGTGCCTGCTTCGTCATCAGTATTCCGAAAAACAGGGGGGAAGATCGATGAATGGGGCTTATTCCGTTTTCATTATTGAAGATGATTTCCGTGTCGCCGAAGTGAATCGACATTACGTGGAGAAGATGGACGGATTCCGGGTGACCGGGATCGCCCGCAGCGGCAGGGAGGCGATCGGGCTCCTGGAGGATCATGTGCCCGATCTGATCTTGCTTGATTTTTATATTCCGGACGTGGACGGATCCGCACTCTTCCGTGAAATCCGCAGCCGGTTCCCGCAGGCGGACATCATCGCGGTCACCGCGGCGAACGAGGGGGAGACGGTGCGGGAGCTGCTCGGCGGAGGCGTGTTCGACCTGATCATCAAGCCGTTTGACGACAGCCGGTTTGAACGGACGCTCGAACGCTACCGGACCTACCGGGAACGGCTTGCCGGCAGCATCCGCCTGAGCCAGGAAGAGATCGACCGGCTTGCCGTCCGAAAGGAAGACAATGACCCGGTTGCAGCCGGACTGCCGAAGGGGATCGATCCGATCACGCTGGGCGAGATCAACCGGCTTTTCCGGGAGGAAACCATCGGCGGAATCACGGCGGCCGAACTGAGCAAACGGATCGGCACGAGCCGTTCCACCGCTCGCCGCTACCTGGAATATCTCGTATCCGAGGGCCTGCTCATGACAAAATCCATTTACGGGACCGTGGGCCGGCCCGAAAGGAAATACATGCCGAAATGAATTTTATGAACTTTATTCGGCTAATGGAACCTATCTGATTTATCATTAGAAGATTTATCCCCCTTGCGCGGGTGTGTTATTTTCAGACTACTGAAAACGCATTCAATCATAGGGGGTTTTTCAATTGAGTCTCAGCCTGATCGGCTTTTTGATCATTCTTGTCATCGTCGCCCTGCTCATCAGCGGCCGCGTGACGCCGATTGTCGCGATGGTGCTGCCGCCGATCGTCGGGGCGATGATCGCCGGATTCGCCTTCTCCGAAATCGGCGACTTCTTCAATGATGGCGTGAAGTCCGTCATTTCCGTCGCCGTCATGTTCATCTTCGCCATCATCTTCTTCGGGATCCTCCAGGACGTCGGCTTGTTCGAGCCGATGATCAACAAGATGGTCGCCTTCTCCAAAGGAAATGTCGTCATCGTCAGCCTCGTCACCGTCCTCGTGGCGATGGTTGCCCATCTGGACGGCTCGGGCGCCTCCACTTTCCTGATCACGGTTCCCGCTCTGCTGCCCGTCTATAAGCGGCTGAAGATGAATCCGTATCTCCTGCTCCTGCTTGTCGGCGGCGCGGCGAGCATCATGAACATGCTGCCGTGGGCCGGCCCGCTCGGCAGGGTCGCTTCAGTTCTTGAAATGGACGTCACCGAACTGTGGCGCCCGCTCATCCCGGTCCAGGTCATCGGCCTCGTCATCATGGTGATCATCGCCGTCCTGCTCGGTATGCGGGAACAGCGCCGGATCACAAAGCAGTATGGCTCTCTTGAAGCCGCGGCTGCGCTCGATGTTCCTGCGGACGACCCGTTCTCGGGCAGCGCGGACACGGCGGAAGATGCCGGCTCTCTTGCCAAGCCGAAGCTGATCTGGTTCAACGCCGTCCTCGCGGTTGCGGTCATCGGCATTCTTGTCTGGGGCATCGTTCCCGCCGGGCTTGCCTTCATGATCGGTGTCGCCATCGCACTTCCGGTCAACTATCCGAATGTCAAAGATCAGATGGACCGGATCCGCGCCCACGCGCCGAGCGCACTCACGATGGCGTCGATCATCCTGGCTGCCGGCCTGTTCCTCGGCATCCTGAACGGCACCGGCATGCTGGACGCCATTGCGGGCGATGCGGTCGGCGTGCTGCCGGCGGCGATTGCCCCGTATCTGCACATCATCATCGGGGTGCTGGGACTGCCGTTTGATCTGCTGCTCAGCACCGATGCCTACTACTTCGGCTTGTTCCCGGTCGTCGAGCAGATCGCTTCGGGCTTCGGCATCGATTCCCTGTCGACCGCCTATTCGATGATCGTCGGGAACATCGTCGGCACGTTCGTCTCCCCGCTCGCACCGGGCGTCTGGCTCGCACTCGGCCTCTCGGGACTCGAGATGGGCAAGCACCTCCGCTACTCGTTCTTCTGGATGTGGGGCATCGCCCTCGTCCTGCTGCTCGTGTCGGTGCTGCTCGGGGTTATCGCAATCTGAATAAAACTAAAACAGCACAGTGCCCGGTTTGGGACTGTGCTGTTTTTTTTGATTCACTTCGGGCTCGCTTCGGCCCGCTTTTTTGTCAGAGTCGGCCGTCCTGCCTGCCAATCTGCCTCGACCGACAACCCAAAAAAGCCGGAGAGGCATTCAGAATTGATCAGATCGGCGGTGTTCCCGGATCCGAAGACCCGTCCGTCTTTCAGCAGAAGGGTTTTATTGAACTCGGGGAGAATTTCCTCTGCGTGATGCGTCACATACAGAATCGCCGGGCCGTCCGGTCGCCGGGCGATCCGGGCGACCGATTCAAGCAGTTCTTCGCGGGCGATGAAATCCAGCCCGTTCGTCGGCTCATCCAGAATGAGGAGCTCCGGATCGGCCATGAGCGCCCGGCCGATGAGGATGCGCTGCCTTTCCCCCTGCGACAGCGTATGGAAGTTCCGGTTGGCATAATCCAGGCAGCCGAGTTCCCGGAGAATCTCCACGCCTTTTTGGTCCGTCTCGGCGTCCGTGTCTTCAAACAGGCCGATCGAGGCAAACGCGCCGCTCAGCACGACTTCATAGGCGTTGTCGTCGGGACGGATTTTCTGGCCGATGGATGAAGAGACGAAGCCGATCCGGCTTCTCAGCCGCTCCGCAAGGTACGTCTTGCCGAACTCCATCCCAAGCACGCGGATCGTTCCTTCCGTCGGGAACAGGTAGGCATTGATCAGTTCAAGCAGGGATGTCTTGCCCGAACCGTTCAGGCCGTACAGCACCCAGTGGTCCCCCTTCTCCACCCGCCAGCTGATGTCCTTCAGCACCCAGCGGCCGTCGCGCTTCCGGGAAACGTTCTCCAGCTCCAGAATCATCAAACATCCCCTTCTCACTTTTCTGACTTTCAACGATTGTACACCAATTCCAGGCAATGCGAAAAGCCCTCCCGGCACGGGGAGGACGTTGAAAATATGAAATGCTGATTTTTTTAGTAACTCCTGGGCGGGAGGGCTTTCTTAACATTCGAGCCGGTTTGCTTAACGTTCAGGCCATCTTGCTTAACATTCGACCTTCCGGCTGTTAATTCGTCAAGTAAATAATGCTTTCAGACATGTTCACCGCATGGTCCCCGACCCGCTCCAGGCTGCGGCAGATGAAAGCGAGCTGGGTGATCTGGTTCACGCGGCGCGGGGAGAGGGCCATGATCTGCATGAGTTCCCGGATCCGTTCTTCGTACAGCCGGTCGACCCGGCCATCGGTTTCGGCGATGGCCAGCGCGAGCTTCGGGTCTTCCAGGTCATAGGCGTCAAATGCCTTGTTGAGCATGTCCTGGACGATCGCCGCCATCTTCGGGATGTCGACGATCGGCTTGATGAGCGGTTCGTCGCCGATCCGCAGCGTGCATTTGGCAATGTTCACGGCCAGGTCGCCGACCCGCTCCACGTCCGTCGAGATTTTCAGCGCGGTGATGACTTTCCGGAGATCGGTCGCCACAGGCTGCTGGCGGGCGATGAGCCCGATCACCCAGTTGTTGATCTCCTCGTCAAGGCGGTTGATTTCAACGTCGCTGTCGATGACGACCCTGGCAAGCAGCAGGTTCTGTTCCTTGAGCGCCGTCACCGAGTCGTCAAGTGCCCGCTCTGCAAGATCCACCATCCGCAACAGCGTTTGCTTCAGGGCCGCAAGTTCCTGGTCGAATGTCTTTCTGACGCTTTCCGTCCCTCTCATCCGCACTCCTCCTTCAGCCGAACCGGCCTGAAATGTAATCTTCCGTCCGCTTGTCTTCCGGGTTGGAAAACATCTTTCCGGTCTCGTCGTATTCAATCACTTCCCCGTTCAGGAAAAACGCCGTCCGGCCGGAAATCCGTCCAGCCTGCTGCATGTTGTGGGTGACGATCACGATTGAATAATCGTCCCTCAGTTCCTGCACCAGCTCCTCGACCCTCAAAGTCGAAATCGGATCCAGTGCGGAGGTCGGCTCGTCCATGAGGATGACATCCGGCTCGACGGCAAGCGCCCGGGCGATGCAGATCCGCTGTTGCTGGCCGCCCGAGAGCGAGCAGGCATTCGCCTTCAGCCGGTCTTTCACTTCCTCCCAGATCGCGGCGCCGCGCAGGCTCTTCTCGACAATCTCATCCAGGAGCTTTTTGCTGCGGATCCCGTGGATGCGCGGACCGTAGGCAACATTGTCATAGATCGACTTCGGGAACGGATTGGGCTTCTGAAACACCATCCCGACGCGCGTGCGCAGTTCTTCCGGGGAAAATCCCCTGTCCAGAATGTTGCGTCCGCGATAAATGATCTCTCCCGACGTCCGGACGCCGCCGATGAGGTCGACCATTCGGTTCAGCGTTTTGATGTAAGTGGATTTGCCGCATCCGGACGGGCCAATGATCGCGGTCACTTCATTTTCCCGGATCGGCAGGTCAATATTCTTCAGCGCATGGTGATTGCCGTACCACAGATTAAGCCGCTTCGTGTCGAAGACGAGCGGCCGCGCATCCGCAAGCTCCGGCGGCCTGGAAATTGCTTTCAGTCCCGCCCGTTCACGGGTCCGTTCGATCATTTGCACCATTTCGTTTCCTCCTGTTCGGTCAGTATCTGTTGCGGAACTTGTTGCGGATCAGGACGGCGGCGGAGTTCATGGCGAGCAGCAGGATCAGCAGGACAATGATGCCGGCGGACGCGACTTCCTGGAAAGCGGCCTGCGGACGTTTTGCCCAGTCGTAGATCTGCATCGGCAGCGCCGTGAACGTGTCCAGCACGCCTGCCGGGAGGAACTGGATGATCACCGGGACCCCGAGCACGATGAGCGGCGCCGTCTCTCCGATCGCCCGGGACAGGGCGAGAATGCTGCCTGTCAGGATGCCCGGCACCGCACCCGGCAGGACGACCCGGACGATGGTCTGCCACTTGGTCGCCCCCATGCCGAAGGAAGCTTCGCGCAGATCCCGCGGCACTGCCCGGATGGCCTCCTGCGATGCGACGATGATCACCGGCAGGATCAGCAGGCTCATCGTGAGCCCTGCTGCTAAAATACTGTTGCCGAGAGCGAGCGCCCTTGCAAAAACCGTCAGGCCGAGCAGGCCGAACACGACCGACGGCACCCCTGCGAGATTGGAAATGTTCATCCGGACCCAGTCGTTCAACCGGTTTTTCTTCGCATACTCCTCCAGATAAACGGCTGTTCCGACTCCCAGGATCATCGAGACCGGCGCAACGACGGCCATCAGCCAGAGCGATCCGGTGAGCGCGGCCCGGATGCCTGCCTTTTCCGGCATCCGGGAAGCAAAGTTTTCGAAAAACGCGGGCGTCAGGTTTCCCAGTCCCTGCGATAAAATCCGGTAGAACAGGACGCCGAGCACCATGAGGACGAGCAGCGTGGAGGTCAGAAACAGCATCCTGAACAATCGGTCAGCGGCTTTTCTTGCCTTCATCCGCCCTTCCACGGCCTCCGGGTCCATGAGCGGGCGGACCGGTTGCCTTTCGGTGATCCTCATCTCAATACGCCTCCCTGAATCGCTTCGCGATGCGGTGTGCGGCCCAGTTCATGAGCAAGGTGAACAGGAACAGCGTGGATCCGACCGCGTAGATGGAATAGTAGACCGGGGTGCCGTAACCGGCGTCGCCCGTCGCCACCTGGACAATATAGGCGGTCATCGTCTGGATGGAGCCGGTGAATCCGGCGTCAAGATTCGGCGTCGACCCGCCGGCAAGCGACACGATCATCGTTTCGCCGATTGCCCTGGAAGCGGCAAGGACGACAGACGCGAGGATGCCGGACAGGGCGGCCGGGAGCACGACCTTGACCGCGACCTCAAACCGGGTCGACCCCATCGCCAGCGCCCCTTCGCGGACCGGGTTCGGCACGGCCGACATGGCGTCCTCGGACAGGGAAGCGATCATCGGGATGATCATGATGCCGACGACGATGCCCGGGCTGAGCGCGTTGAAGACCTTCAGGCCCGGGATCACCGACTGAAGCAGCGGCGTGACGAATGTCAGGGCGAAAAAACCGTAGACGATCGTCGGGATCCCTGCAAGTACTTCGAGCACCGGCTTGATGATCCGGCGGGCGCCGTCCGAGGCGTATTCGCTCAGGTAGACCGCCGCCGACAGCCCGACCGGAACGGCGGTGATCACGGCGATCAGCGTGACTTTGAGCGTCCCCGCGACGAGCGGAAGGATGCCGAACTGCGGGTCCTTGTTTGAAAACGGGAGCCACTCGGTGCCGAAGATGAACGACCTGAACGGCACTTTTGTAAAGAACGTGAGGGTCTCGGCGACAAGCGTGGCGACAATCCCGGCGGTCGTCAGCACCGACACCGCCGCGATCAGGAACAGGACGGCGGGAACGGCCCGCTCCGCTGCACGCTTTCGCTTGTTGCCCGCCGACTTTGCAATCATCTGTTGGACGGACGACCGTTCTCCAGTTGCCTGCTTTCCCATTGCGCACCTCCTGTTTTCATGGCGGAATCAATTCGGGCGTTACTTTTCGAACCGGGCAAGCACTTCTTTTCCTTTTTCATAGTCCTCATCCTGCAGTTTCACATAGCCGACCGACTCTGCCATGTCCCCGGCATTGCCGAGCACAAAGTCGAAGAAGTTGCGGGTGGCCGCATCATCGGCGAGTGCTGCATTGCTCACATAGGTGAAGAGCGGACGGGACAGCGGCTCGTACTCTCCGGATTCGATTGTGTTGCTGTCCGGCCCGACCCCGTTGACGGCGACCGCTTTCAGGGAGTCCCGGTTGGCGACATAGTAGGCGTAGCCGAAAAAGCCGATGGCGTTTTTATCGCTCTGCACACCCTGGACGAGGACGTTGTCGTCTTCGGACAGCATGGCATCCTTCACCATATCTTCCTCTTCAAGAATCACTTCATTGAAATAGTCGTAAGTTCCGGAGTCGGTGCCCGGTGCATAGAAGACGATTTCCTCTTCCGGCCACTCCGGATTGATATCCGACCATTTTTTCTTCGTGCCGTCTTCGATCCAGATTTTCTTCAGGTCCTCGACGGTGAGATTCTCCGCCCAGTCATTTTCGGGGTTGACGACGACCGTCAGCCCGTCGTAGGCGAGCAGGAATTCCGTATAGTCGATGCCCGCTTCTTCCAGCTTCTGCTTTTCTTCATCTTTGATCGGACGGGAGGCATTGGAGAATTTCGTTTCGCCGGCTGCGAACTTCTCAAAGCCGCCGCCTGTTCCGGACACGCCGACGGTGACGTTCACGTCCGTCCCGGTCGCGGTGTATTCCTCAACGAGGGCCTCCATGATCGGCGCGACGGTGCTTGATCCGTCTCCGGCAACGCTGCCTTCCACCTTGGCTTCCCGGGAAGCGCCGGCAGTTCCGGTCTCGGCCGCAGCGTCCTTCTCCACAGTGGTTCCACCGCAAGCCCCGAGCAGCAATGCAGAGCCGACCGCCGTCAAACCGAGATAGTATTTCCAGCTTTTCATGAGTTTGTTCCCCCTGTGGTTTGTATTGTTTGCAGGTTCTACTTTAACGGGGGGTTGTTGAGCGGGCATGAACGGAAGGTAAATGATTGTAAAGAAAACCGGGGATTTGTAAACGGAAGATAAATAGAGGTTTGAAAGGGGCTGTGTTAAGGTGAATTTGTATGCGCTTTCAAATTCAGGGAAGGGAGAAATTCAGTTGAAGAACTTCGGCAACCAAGTCCAGTTCAGCGTCTATCAGCAGCTTGAGGAAAATATCATTCCGGTGTCCTACGAGGCGCTGGAAGCACGGGCAAAAGAAGAGCTCGAGGCGAAGCCGTTCGATTACGTGGCGGCATCTGCGGGCGTTGAAGACACGGCAAAGGAAAACAATCTCGCATTCCGGAAATGGAGGATCGTCCCCCGGATGCTGCGCGACACGGCTGACCGGGACATCGGCATCGAGCTGTTCGGCCGGAAGCTGAATGTGCCGCTCCTGCTCGCGCCGATCGGCGTCCAGTCGATTGTCCATCCAGAGGGGGAGCTCGCATCCGCCCGGGCCGCGGCATCGATGGGCGTGCCGTTCATCGCCAGCACCGCTTCGACATTCAGCCTGGAGAACATCGCCGCAGAGACGGAAGAGGCCGAAAAGTGGTTCCAGCTGTACTGGAGCAATGACCACGAACTTGCGGCCAGCATGGTGAAGCGTGCAGAGTCCGCCGGCTACGGGGCGATCGTCATCACACTCGACACGCCGATGATGGGCTGGCGGGAAAAGGACATCCACCACGCCTATCTCCCGTTCCTGGAGGGGAAGGGGATCGGCAACTATCTCGAAGACCCGATGTTCTGCTCAAGGCTCGAACGTTCCCCTCAGGAAGACATCCGTTCCGCGATCCTGCACTGGGCGCAGGTGTTCGGAAATCCTTCGCTCACCTGGCGCGATCTCGAGTTCATCCGTTCCCAGACGAAGCTGCCGGTCTTATTGAAAGGAATTCTCCACCCGGATGATGCCCGGCTCGCCGTCGACAGCGATGTGGACGGTCTCATCGTCAGCAACCACGGCGGTCGCCAGGTCGACGGCGCCATCACGGCGATCGATGCCCTCCCGGATATTGTGGACACCGTGCAGGGGGAAGTCCCCGTCCTCATGGACAGCGGCATCCGCCGGGGCGCCGACATGGTGAAGGCCCTCTCGCTCGGTGCAAGCGCCGTCCTCCTCGGCCGCCCGTATATGTACGGGCTGGCACTCGCCGGGGAAGCCGGCGTCCGCCAAGTGCTCCGCAACCTCATCGCCGACTTCGACTTGACGATGGCGCTCTCGGGAAGCCGATCGGTGGGCGAACTGGGACGGGACTTGCTGAAACGGATTTGATCATCCGCAGATCCGGCCGGAAAGATAAATCTGACCTTAAACTATTCATATAAACTGAACCTTTTCAAAAGCCAGTCCCCGCTTTATGATTTTGACATTCCAATTAAAGCAGGGAAGGTTGACATCATGCAAAAAGCTTCTCGGATTCCAGCTTCCGCGTCCAGCGTGAAAACACGGGACCTGATCATCTCCGCCATGCTCGTGGCGCTCGTTTTCGTTTCCACCGTATTTCTGAACATCAAGCTGCCGATTACGGCGAACGGCGGGCTCGTCCATCTCGGCACGGCGATGCTCTTCATTTCTTCGATGTTGTTCGGACCGAAGAAAGGCGCCGTTGCCGGTGCGGTCGGGATGGGGCTGTTCGACCTCATCTCCGGCTGGACGCTTTGGGCGCCGTTCACATTTTTCACCCGCGCGCTCCAGGGTTACATCGTCGGGAAAATCGCCTGGTCCGGCGGCCGCAAAGGCGGCAGTCCGGTGTTCAACATCATAGCGGCGGTCGTCTCGGTTCCGTTCATGCTCGGCGGTTATTACCTTTGCGAAGGCGTCCTGTTCAGCAACTGGATCGTCCCGGCCGCGTCCATCCCGGGGAACATCACGCAGAACATCGTGGGGCTCATCGTCGCGATTCCGGTTTGCATCGCGCTGAAGAAGACGCCGCTGTTCAAGTGAGCCGGTCGTCTGATGGGATGATCGCCGGGTGAATAGTCGGAAAGGCATCACCAATCGTCAGAAAGACCACTCGAATAGACTGAAACAACAAACCCCTTCGCCCGGAACTTGTCCGGAGAAGGGGTTTCTCTGTTTATACGGTTTCTTTTTCGCTGTCCTTCAGGCCGAGCACTTCTGAAGTGGATTCGAAGATCTCTTCGAAGAGTTCCGGGTTGTCCGCAAGGGAGATGCCGTACGACGGAACCATTTCCTTGATCTTCGGCTCCCATTCTTCAATGTGCTCAGGGAAGCATTTATTCAGGATGTCGAGCATGACGTGGACCGCCGTCGATGCGCCGGGGGACGCGCCGAGAAGTGCGGCGACGGAGCCGTCCTGCGCCGTAACGACTTCCGTGCCGAACTGGAGCGTGCCTTTGCCGCCCGCTTCGGTGTCTTTGATGACCTGGACGCGCTGGCCGGCGACGACGACTCTCCAGTCTTCGAGTTTCGCAGTCGGAATGAATTCCTTCATCTCTTCCACACGCTTCTCGTTGGAAAGCATGAGTTGCTCGATCAGGTACTTCGTGAGTTTCATTTCCTTCGCGCCCGCTGCCAGCATCGTGAAGACGTTGTTCGGCTTCACGGACGTGATGAGGTCCATGTAGGAGCCCGTTTTTAGGAACTTCGGCGAGAAGCCCGCATACGGTCCGAACAGGAGAGATTTCTTGCCGTCGATGTAGCGGGTGTCGAGGTGAGGGACCGACATCGGCGGTGCGCCGACCTTCGCTTTGCCGTACACCTTGGCGTTGTGCTTCTCGACCATTTCCTCATTGTCGCAGACGAGGAACAGGCCGCTGACCGGGAATCCGCCGATGTGCTTGGATTCCGGGATGCCGGTTTTCTGGAGCAGATGAAGGCTGCCGCCGCCCGCTCCGATGAAGATGAACTTGGCGGTATGGGTTTCCAGCCGGTTGCCGTCGAGATCGCGGACTTTCACTTCCCAGCTGCCTTCTTCTGTCCGCTTGATGTCGTCGACGCTGTGGCGGTAGTTCACTTCCACGCCTTCCTCCTGAAGATGATCAAACAGGATGCGCGTCAGGGCGCCGAAGTTGACGTCCGTGCCGGAATCGATTCTCGTGAGCGCGACCGGCTCGTCGGAATTCCGGCCCTCCATCATGAGCGGAACCCATTCCTTCATCACTTCAGGATCCTCCGTGAATTCCATGCCTTGGAACAGAGGGTGGTCCTTGAGCACTTCATGCCGTTTGCGCAAGTACTCGACGTCGTCCTTCCCTTCGACAAAGCTCATATGGGGAAGCGGCATGATGAATTCGTGCGGGTTTTTAATCAGATTGTGTCGGACAAGGTGTGCCCAGAACTGGCGGGAAAGCTGGAATTGCTCATTAACCTTGACCGCCTTCTGGATATCAAGCGTGCCGTCCGCCTTTTCGGGCGTATAGTTCAGCTCACACAGGGCGGAGTGGCCCGTGCCGGCATTGTTCCATTCATTCGAGCTTTCTTCGCCTGGCTCCGCCAGCTTTTCAAATACTTTGATCTCCCATTCGGGAACGAGTTCCTTCAGCATCGATCCAAGCGTGGCGCTCATGATTCCGGCACCGATTAAGATCACGTCTGTTTTCTTATTCATGCTGCTCATGACAACCTTCCTTATCCCATGTATTTGCAAAAATAGTTAATCGACAGTGTCGGTGCCGAGATCTCAGCACCGCCCAAAAACATTCCATCCTATATTATAACAAGCCTCTGTCGAGAATGATTGCTTTTTGTCCGAAATAGCGATATTGCAATTATATACTGTTTCTGGCTGTCAAAAAAGTGAGAAGCCTTTGCCTGCATGCGCTTTCATCCTCATTTGCCGGGTGAGTATGAACGCTCACACATAACGGTGCCCCGATCAGGGTAAAGGTCAGTAATCCATTTGAAAGGGAGGAACCATTCATGTCAGACGTTTTGTTTACATCCTCGGCGACCGCTCATGGAGGACGAGAAGGAAAAGTGGAGTCTTCGGACGGCGTCGTCAGTTTCGAGACCGCGATGCCCGGGACACCAAGGGCAAAGGAGCTTGAAAACGGCACCAACCCCGAGCAGCTGTTTGCGGCGGGCTATGCCGCTTGTTTTGACGGGGCTTTGAATCTTGTGGCCAAAAAGGAACGGATCCGACTGGACACCGAGACGACGGCGAACGTCAGCCTGCTGAAAGACCCGTCGGACGGCGGCTTCAAGATTGCCGTCAAACTGCAGGTCAAAGGCTCCGGTACCGATCAAGAGAAACTGGAAGAGCTTGTGCAAAAGGCCCACCAAGTATGCCCTTACTCAAAAGCAACGCGCGGAAATGTCGATGTCGAGCTGGAAGTGCTCTGATCTTTGCTCCCTCAAGAAAAAGCAATGCTTTCACCGGAAATCCGGCGGAAGCATTGCTTTTTGTCTGTGCAGGAAGCCGCCGCGTCACTTGTGATACGGCTCATGCTTCATGATCTTGAACGCCCGGTAGATCTGCTCGAGCAAAATGAGCTTCATCAGCTGGTGGGGGAAAGTCATTTTCGAGAAACTCAGCTTTCCGTCCGCCCGCCGGAGGACGTCCTCGTGCAATCCGAGCGACCCGCCGATAACAAAGGCGATTTTGCTTTTTCCGTAAGTCATCAGCCGGCCGAGTTCGTCGGCCAGCTCTTCGGATGTCTTTTGTGTGCCGTTGATCGCCAGTGCGATGACATGGGCATCCGCCGGAAGTTTCGACAAAATCCGTTCTCCCTCTTTCTTCTTCACCTTATCCATCTCCGCCGCACTCAGCTGCTCGGGTGCTTTTTCATCCGCCACTTCCACAAACTCGACCTTCGTGTACGATTGAAGTCGTTTTGCATATTCTTCGATGCCGGATTTCAGATATTTTTCCTTGAGCTTTCCGACTGTAACAATTGTAATACTCACAGCTTGTCCACCTTCATGTTTTGGGTTATTCACAGAGTTTATGCACATATCCACAGGCAAAAACAACATATGGTGTCCGACTATGTGTTCGACACAACATATATAGCAGCCTGTGCACAATAGTCACAGACTGTGGATAACTCTTCTTCAGTGTAGATCTTCTCCATGTCCGGAAAGTTTTCCGTCTTGGCCGTGACTTCATCCAAAGCCCGGTATATGTGGGTTTCGCAGCTGTTGATCCGGATTTTCTCCACTTGTTCCCCTCCTTTTATCCTACATAAAGTTATGAACATTCACTCGGACTTATCCACAATGTGCACTTTGCAACGAACAGTCCGAAAAAGATGGGCAGCCGGTGGACTTGGTTCCCGATCTGCCCGTTGTGGATAATAATATTTGTAACATTCGAAGAAAAGTTCTGTCAATTGGTTGCAAAGTGCTACAATGTCATTTCCGCTTCCGCTTTCTTTCCGTCCCGGTAGAAGGTGACGGACATCTTTTCGCCCGGTTTCTTTTCGTTGTACAAGTGTTTGCGGAGTTCGATCATATTCGCCACTTTCTTCCCGTCCATCTCTACAATAACATCAAATCTCCGGAGTCCGGCTTCCGCGGCGGGCGATCCCGGCGATACTTCGTCGATGACGACGCCTTCCGTGACATCTTCCGGGAGCTTCAGAGTGTCGCGCTGATGGACGGCCGGGACGCTCAGAAGATCGATGAGGGTGACACCCATCTGGGCACGCCGCACTTCGCCGTGCTTTTCCAGGTCTTCGATGATCGGGATGGCCGAATTGATCGGAATGGCGAGCCCGATCCCTTCAACGGTCTCTTCGGAAATCTTCATCGAGTTGATCCCGACAAGCTGGCCCGCCAGATTGATGAGCGCACCGCCGGAGTTGCCCGGGTTGATCGCCGCATCGGTCTGCAGCACTTCGGCGTTCCAGTCTACCTGATTGTCTCCATTGAGGTCAACGGGGATCGAACGGTTTGTGCCCGAGATGACGCCGACCGTGACCGAGCCGGAGAATCCAAGTCCGAGCGGATTGCCGATTGCGATGACCGTTTCACCGCGCTTGAGGGCGTCCGAATCACCGAAATCAATGACGTCCTTCACGCCGGGATCGTCCATCTCGATGACGGCAAGATCTGTCCAGATGTCCCGCCCGAGCAGTTTGCCTTCCACTTTCGTGCTGTCTTCAAGCGTCACTTCAAGCTGGGTGGCATTTTCAACGACATGGTTGTTCGTGACGACATAGGCCTTGCCGTCTTTTTTCTTGTAGATGACGCCCGAGCCGACGCCGACCGGCACGGGATCCGTCGAGTTGGTCCAGTAGTTACCGGACGTCTGTAAATTCGTCACGCCGACAACAGTGGACGAGGTCTTTTCCACTGCTTCCGTGATGCCGGTGTTGATGTCCATCGATATGGTCTTCGACTGCTTGCTGCCGGTTGCGGCACCGTCGGCCGTCTCGGTTTTGGCGCCGCCCTCTTTTTCCGTATTGTTTTTGTCCGCCTGGCTGTCCGGCATGAGACATCCCTGCAGAAGCATGGCGGTGAGGATCGCTCCCGCCGCTCCGGTACGGCGGTGTTTACGCATGCCGTCATCCTTGTTTTGCATCCCAAACTCCTCCTTCATAGATACGGATGCCCTTAGATTACCCGAAACCCGACAATCGAACACAAGTGCTTCCAACCACAGAAAAACGGACGCAAAAAAATGCCCGTCCCAAAAATGGACAGGCATTGGATCAGACCGTGACGAGCTCCGTCGGCTGCTCCGCGTCCGTGTCGAACAGATGGACGAATTCGCCCGTTCGGATGCCGCATGTCTCAAGCGTCTGAGACACGCTCAGTCTCGCCAGGTCCTTCATATTGTTGTCTTTGGACAGGTGGGACAGATAGATGCGGGTTTCTTTTTCCGCCACAACCTCGCTCATCGCGACGGCTGCATCCTCATTGGATACGTGGCCGACGTCACTGAGGATCCGGCGCTTGACGTTCCACGGATAGCGGCCCATCTGAAGCATGCTTACGTCATGGTTGCTTTCAAACACATAGGCGTCCGCACCTTGGATCCAGCCCTTCATCCGGTCGCTGACGTACCCGGTGTCCGTGATCAGGACCAGTTTCCGTCCGTTTTCATGGAAAACATAGAACATCGGATCCGCCGCATCGTGGGATACCGCGAATGACTGGACGTCAAAACTTCCGAACGTCTTCACCGTTTCCATGTCGAACTCAAACCGCTGCTCCGCCGGAATGTTGCCGACGAGCCCGTCCATCGCCTTCCATGTCTTTTCATTGGCATAGACCGGCACGCCGTATTTGCGCGCCGTCACGCCAAGCCCCCGTATATGGTCACTGTGTTCATGAGTGATAAAAATGCCGTCCAGGCCTTTCATGTTGCGGTCCACTTCGCCGAGAAGCTTCTCCAGCTTCCGGGTACTCAGTCCCGCGTCCACAAGAAAGGCATGTTCGTCGTTCTCAATGTAAATTGAATTGCCGGTGCTTCCACTGGCCAATACACTAAAGCGCATACTCGGCCTGCCTCCTAACCGTCTTCCTCGATGAATTGCTCGGAAAGCTTGTCCAGGATTCTTCCATCGACCGCATTCACAAAATAGTCTTCGGAAGTTCCATCTTTTAATTTTACATGAATATGCCAGGTCGGAGCAAACACTTGGGTTTTGGTGAGCTGCACGTGGGGTGAATAGCCCATTTCGATTTTGGTGATTTCAGAGTCTGTCTTCAGGAACCCGCGGGAATAAAGGGCATTGATCGCCTGGATCGGCGGGAACAGATCCTTTTCCTGATTGAACGGAACGATTTCATCCATCATCCGCTGCCTGTAGCCCGTTGCTTCCATGGAATCATTCCATTGGACGGTGAGCGTGGAATTTTTGTTGAAATAAACGGGCAGCGAACCGATCTTCTGAAAGAAAACCGCTTCCTGTTTCTCCTCGTCGATCTTCCAGAGCGTGTAGTCCGATCCGCCCTTCACATATTTATCGAGCAACGGTCCAAAGTCGGGCTTGTCCCCGTCGCCTTTGATGCTGACCGGTTTCTCAAAGTCTGAAACGATCGTTTTCCCATCGTCTCTGAGCCGGATGACCTGGCCTTTGGCTTCTTTGGTTTCTTTGTCTTCAAAAATCCTCACTTCGCCCGATGCGTAGGAGGCGGTTCCGATTTCGGGCAGTTTCGGGTAACTGATGCCGTCAAGCTTCAGTCGGTCCTCAACGTTCGTCTCGCCAAGCACTTCAATCTTTTGAAGTTCCGTGTACCGGTTCACATAGAGCGAGTAGAGAAACACGTTCAGGATGGCGAATACGATGATGAAAATCGTTTTTGTCTTACTCCAATCCATTCGCCGACCCCCTCGTGTCCGGTCCGATCTGCTGCCACTTGCCGTTTTCCTCGTAATACCAGGCCGGCTCCAGCAAATACAGGTTCTGTTGTTCGTCCGGGCTCATTGTGTACGCCTGGATGATTTCCCCGACTTTTTGGAAGTCGTCGCCTTTCTCCGCGCGCAGCCACTCCGCCGCCTCGGTTCCGGACTCCAATTCACGCCGTTCTTTTTCGGGGAACGGCTCGGCAAGCGTGTAATACGGGCGTTCGTAACGGAAAATCTGGCCGTCTCCCCATGTCAGCCTGATCTCCGTGGATGTATCCTTCTCGTCGCTGAATACCGGGTAGCCCTTGATCTGCAGACGGTAAGTGATTTTCTTTTTCTCCGGTTCCATCGAAGCGAACACGTAATTGTTCGTCCATCCGCCGTGCTGATTGATGAAGTCCAGTGTATTGAGCAGCAGTTCGGACGGAATGGAAACTTCTTTGCTTTCCGCCGCCGGATGCGGATGGACATAGGCGATCGTTTTGGTCCGGGTTTCAACGGTCATGATGGAGGAGTTATCGCTGTATTCCTCCCTTGTCGGGGCGGTCTGTTCCCGTTTGACATTATTCTTGTCGGGGAACAGGGCGTCCTTGAATTTGGAAGGACTGATTTCCTCCATGTTGTAGATCAGGGCGTCAATGGAGGCCGGCTTGTCCGGCAGGTACAGCGTACGCGCCCCTCTGCGGCTCACCGTGTCATAAGACGTAAATTCTTCTTTTGCATACTCAAAGAGTTCATCCAGCTTCTGCATGTCCACGCCGGCCGCGACGGCCGTGTAACGGCGGCCGCCTTCTCTTCCTGCAAAATGAACCATCACCCGCCCGTTGACTTCGTCTTTTTCAATGATCATCCGCTCAAATGCAGACTCGTTGGAGACGGTGTCCGTGAACTTGAACAAGTTGTCAATCACTTCGAACGGGACTGAGGACGGATAAAACAAGACGAGCTGACCTTTCTTTCCCGTCATTTGATTGAGCTCATCCACGGTCACTTCGGGATCGGACAGCGTTACGGACTGGAGCGTCCATGTTTTGATCTGGTCCACGGCGTCTGCTATGGATTGCGGGTCTGTCGTGCCGCGCAGTCCGCCTTCAAGGCCGGCGAGCAGCTTGTAAGGCTGAACCACTTCACCGGTTTTCTTCTTGTCGGCGATTGTATTTTCCACGCTCGGCGACTGTTCGATCGTCTTGTAGTCAGGTTTGTAGGTCCAGATTGAGAAGGTGAGCGTGATGCTGAGGATGATCAGCAGAACCAGCACGACCGTCTTCACTTGTTCGATGTGTTTCAATCCCATTCACCTGCCTCTTCCACCTCAAACGGCAATGTGAAGAAGACGGTGGTTCCTTTGCCTTCCTCGCTTTCCGCCCAGATGCTGCCTCCGTGGGCATTGATCATCTCCTTGGCGATTGCAAGGCCGAGGCCGGTCCCGCCCATGGCACGGGAGCGGGCTTTGTCCGCGCGGTAGAACCGCTCAAAAATCCGTTTGACATTCGCTTCCGGTATGCCCATGCCGTCATCTGAAACAGCCACTTTCAGACGTTCGTCTTCCACGATGATGGAGAAACGGACATTGCCTCCATCCGGCGAGTATTTCAGTGCATTGGAGATGATATTGTCGATGACCTGCGTCATTTTGTCCATGTCGATTTCCGTGTAAAGAGGACCCGGCGGAATCAGGCGGATGAACTGGACCTCTTTTGACTTCATCAGCTCAAACCGGTCGATGATCCGGTGGAAGAACTTCACGAAATCCACGATATCGGCATTGAGTTCGTATTCCCGGCTGTCCATGCGCGAGAGCTGCAACAGATCCGAAACAAGCCGGATCATCCGCTCGGTCTCGGTCTGGGTCACGTGAAGGAATGACGGGGCGATTTCCTCGTCTTTCCATGCACCGTCCGCGAGCGCCTCCAGATAGCTCTTCATCGAGGTGAGCGGCGTCCGGAGCTCGTGGGAAACGTTTGAAACAAATTCCCGCCGCTCCATCTCGATCTTCTCCTGCTCGGTGATGTCGTGCAGGACGACGATGAGCCCGTTCACGAACCCGGTTTCTTTCTGGATGACCGAGAAGTTCGCCCGCAGAATGTAAGGCTGCTCGTCCGTGCTGAAGTCGATCGTCACCGGCTCTTTCTGGTCGACGAGGTCTTCAAACGTGTAATCCTGCTCCAGCCCGAGCACGGTCGGGGCAGGACGGTTGAGAACGTGCTCACGGGGCACGCCGAGCATGCCGAGCGCCGTATCGTTGATCAGGATGATGCGCCCTTTTCGGTCCGTCGAGATGACACCGTCCGTCATATTAGAAAGGACAGATGCCAGTTTGCGCCGTTCGGATTCCGTCGAGGACTGGGCTTCCTGAAGCCGGGTCGTCAGGTGGTTGAACGCCTTCGCCAGTTCGCCGATTTCATCCTGTCCGTACACACGGACTTTTCGGGCGAAGTTTCCTTTCGCCATCGCGGTCGCCTGTTTCGTCATGTCCGCAATCGGCCGGGTGATCGTCTGGGCGATCAGGATGCCGAGGACGACGGTGATGGCAAGCGAGAAGGCGGTCCCGCCCGCAAGGATCTGGTTGATCTCATTGATCTGCTTGAACACTTTTTCAATGTTGGACTGAATGTAAAGGGAGGCGATCACTTCGCCGTCCGCGACGATCGGTTCCGCGAGCACCCAGACCCGCTTGTTCGTCTTGTCACGGAACGTATTCTTGAACTCCGACTCCGCATTGATCGAGTTCCGGATCAGGTCCTCGTTTGTCCGCTGTCCGACCAGTGTCTGATTGTCCAGCTCCGAAGTGGCCAGGATCCGGTATTTCGAGTCAATGACCCGCACTTCGATGATGTCATCGGAGGAAAATCCGGACAGCACGGAACGGAGGCTCTGCTCAAGTGTCGGATCCTCCTCTGAACGTGTTTTTAGCATTTCCTCTCTTACGCTGAATTCCAGCAGGTTCACCCTGTCCTCGATGGACTTCTGGAAGTTGTCACGCAGAGTCTGCTCCAGGCCGCGCGCAAAGTAAATGCCGATGATCTGCATGGCGATGAGGATGAGCAGCACATAGATGATGACGAACTTCACATGGATGGACCTGAAAAAGCCCACTTTCTGCATCCTGGTTACTCCTGTTCAGGATTGCGCAAATAGTATCCGACCCCGCGGCGCGTGACGATCCAGGCCGGGTGGCTCGGATTGTCTTCAATCTTCTCGCGCAGGCGCCGGATCGTGACGTCGACTGTCCGCACATCTCCAAAGTAGTCATAGCCCCATACGGTCTGGAGCAAGTGCTCGCGCGTCATCACCTGGCCGATATGCTTGGCGAGGTAATGAAGCAGTTCGAACTCGCGGTGCGTGAGCTCGATCTGGTCGCCCCGCTTGAGGACCAGGTAGGCATCCGGCTGGATCGTCAGGTTGCCGACGACGATGTCATTGGACACCTCGCCTTCCTGCTCTGCCGGTGCGGCCTGGTGGCGGCGCATGTTCGCCTTCACCCTGGCGATGAGTTCCCGTGTGCTGAACGGTTTTGTCACATAGTCGTCCGCACCAAGCTCAAGCCCGAGGACTTTGTCGATCTCCGAGTCTTTCGCCGTCAGCATGATGATCGGAAAATCGTATTTTTTTCGCAGCTCACGGCATACTTCCATCCCGTCTTTTTTTGGCAGCATAATATCCAGAAGAACGAGATCCGGCTGGACTTCTTCCGCTTTGGCGATCGCTTCTTCACCATCATAGGCCGTGACGACCGAATAGCCTTCTTTTTTTAAATTGAACTGGAGAATGTCCGCAATCGGTTTTTCATCATCCACTACAAGAATTGTCTTGTTCATGCATTTTACTTCCCTTCTCCGCGTAAGCGTTCTACAAATCCTTTATTCTTCCTATGCTATCACGAGTCGGCCCGTTCCGCATCCGTCCGCTTCGCCAAACAGAGAGGGAAATTCAACCGTGAAATATTTCCCGGGCAATATTCGTCATTTCCCGACTTATTTCCCGGAATGCCTGCCGGCCGGGGGATGATTTCCCGACAAAAACCGCATGCCGCCGGCGGCCGCCCGGGGAACAAAGAACAGACTACAAAACCGGCCGGGAAAGCGGTGGAGGCAGCTTCCCGGCCGGTCGGCGGAAAATTATTTGGAAGATGGGCTGACGACGGTGAGCGGGTCGATCAGCGCGCCGTTCTTTCTCACTTCAAAATGCAGGTGCAGGCCGGTGGAATGGCCCGTAGAGCCCATGACGCCGATCTGGGCGCCCTTTTCAAGTTTCTGGCCCGGCTTCACCCCAATCGAGGCAAGGTGGGCATAGAGGGTTGTGTAGCCGTTCCCATGATCAATCTCAATGCGGTTGCCGAAGCCTCCGAGTGGACCGGCAGCCTTGACGGTCCCGCTGTCCGCGGCGACGATTGTGCGCCCGGACGGCCGGGCAATGTCGATGCCGTTGTGCTGACGACCCCAGCGGGCGCCTTTGTGGCTTGAAATGTAACCGCCCTGTGCGGGCCACATGAACTTGCCGGAACCCTGTCCGACCAGTACCTTGGTGCCTTCTCGGACAATTTCATCGACTGGTTCGGCGAGGACCTCTTCTTCCGTCACCGTCTCCTCGGTTTTCACGCCGTTCACGTGAAGTGCTACTTCGGTGAGTTCTTTTTTTCCGTCTTGGCCGGCCTGTTTGACGGCCGTTTCTCCCTTGGGAAGGCCGGCGTCTTTTTCAGTGACCGTCCGGTGGGGAAGAGGGACGGCCCTTTTCATCTCACGGGTGACCGCGACCTGGACAAACGGCTCGCTGTCCGGTACTTTCAGCACGTCGCCGGGATGGATGAGCGTGTCGGCCGAGAGACCCGGGTTCATCTCGAGAAGCCGGTCCGTTCCGATGCCGAATGACTTGGCGATCTTTTCGGGGACGTCTCCTTTGCCGACGCTGTAATCCTTCACAACTTCCTTGCCCTTGAGCAGGAGCGCAGCCGCTTCTTCGGCCGTCTGCACGCGGGCGGGCGATGTGTAGACGTCTCGTGGCGCAAGGTCAGCCAGGATCTGGACGGAAGTCACGCGGGTTTCGCCTTCGTTGAGCGGGGAGGACGGCGTTCCGTCCTTTGCCGCCTGTTCGGTTTGTTCGAATGCAGCGAGTTCCTCTTCCTTCACGTGGGCAAGCTTCAGCTGCCGGGTCATCTTCTCGTAGGCCGCTTTGTCTTTCACGTGGGTGACGGTTTCTCCTGCAGCGACGACGGCCACAGCCTTTGTTTCGACCGCCACCTTGTCCTCGAGCTTTTGGCGGACGGTTTCATCGTTGCGGGGCTCTTGGCCGAACACTTTTTCCTGGACAACGGAGACATTGCGTCCGGCGACAAGGTCCAGGTCTGCATGCTCCTCTTCAGCCGCACCCAGCTTCTCGTTCTTCACCTGCTTGACGATTGCAGGATCTGCGACCGTGCCGACATATTTGTCGCCGTCATAGACGTGATAGAGGTCGTGAAGGTTTTCCTTTGCAAAGCCGGTGCCGGTGAACAGCAGCAGGCCGACCATGATCGCCGCTCCCGTCCGGCCTTTGAATGAAGGCTTTTTCCGGCTGTTTATATGATGTTTCCGTGACAGGCCATTTTTCTTTTTGTTCATCTCATTCCGCTTCCCTTTCCGTGTTCTCTCTCTCTCTGGTTTATTTAGATTGAATTCAGCCTGTTCACCTTAACAGTTATATAAGAAGGAAACAATGTTGTTTGATCACTTGTAATCTAACTGTAAATAGTGCCCCAATTCCAACACACACTTCCTTTTCCTTGAATCCGGACGCAAAAATGCCGCCCTCCCCAAAAAGGGGAGGGCGGCATGGATAATATTGAATCAGCGCCAGACGCTCTTGATGATGTTCGTCTGTGTACGGTCGGGGCCGACCGAGAAGATGGAGATCTGGACGCCGGTGAGCTGGGCGATGCGCTCAAGATAATGGCGGGCCGTCTCCGGAAGCTCATCGAGTGAACGGCAGCCGGTGATGTCTTCGTGCCAGCCCGGCATTTCTTCATAGACCGGCTCGCACTGATCCAGAATCCGAAGGTTGGCCGGATACTCGGTCAGCAGTTCTCCGTTGTACCGGTAGGCGGTGCAGAGTTTCACCGTGTCGAGACCGGTGAGCACGTCGATCGAGTTGACCGTCAGATCCGTCAGGCCGCTCACACGGCGGGCATGCCGGACGACAACCGTATCGAACCAGCCGATGCGGCGCGGGCGTCCCGTGGTCGTGCCGTACTCCTTGCCGACTTCACGGATCTGGTTGCCGACTTCATCAAAGAGCTCCGTCGGGAACGGGCCGTCGCCGACGCGGGAAGTATAGGCCTTGCAGACGCCGACAACGTGGTCGATCTTTGTCGGGCCCACGCCGGCACCGATCGTGACGCCCCCTGCAACCGGGTTGGACGAGGTGACGAACGGATACGTCCCCTGGTCGATGTCGAGCATGACGCCCTGGGCACCTTCAAACAGGACGCGGCGTCCCTCATCCAGCGCGTCATTCAACACTTTTGATGTATCCGTCACATACTGTGCGATCTTCTGCCCGTAGTCGTAGTATTCATCGAGGATTTCCTCGACCGTGAAGCCGCCGGTCTCATAAAACTTCTCAAGCAGGCGGTTTTTCTCGGCCAGGTTGCGGGAGAGTTTCTCCTCGAACACTTCCTTGTCGAGCAGATCGGCAATCCGGATGCCGATCCGGCCGGCCTTGTCCATGTAAGCCGGTCCGATCCCTTTGCCTGTCGTGCCGATCTTGTTGTCGCCCTTGCGGAGTTCCTCCACTTCGTCGAGCTTGATATGATACGGCAGGATCACGTGGGCGCGGTTCGAAATGCGCAGATTGTCCGTCCGGACGCCGCGTGCCTGCAGCCCTTCCAGCTCCTGTACAAGCGCTTTCGGGTCGACGACCATCCCGTTGCCGATGACCGAGGTTTTCTCCTCGTAGAAGATTCCGGAAGGGATGAGGTGAAGCTTGTATGTTTCACCGCCGAAGATGATCGTATGGCCTGCATTGTTCCCGCCCTGATAACGCGAGATGACTTCTGCATGCTCCGACAGGAAGTCGGTGATCTTCCCTTTTCCTTCGTCTCCCCACTGCGTTCCGACTACCACCACTGATGGCATAGATCTGCACCTCCGATGGACGGATTCGTTCACGTCCGATTTCAAACAGATTCAGTTTATCAGTGTTCCCCCCGAAGGTCAAGAAAAAACACGAACGTGAGGATGCATGATTGCATCCAACGTTCGTGTTTATGCCGGCGGTGCTTCGTGCTGGCTCCAGTCGACATTGACGAATTTATTGTACTCCTTCACAAAGGCGAGCTTCACCGTGCCGGTCGGGCCGTTCCGCTGCTTGGCGATGATGATTTCAATCATGTTCTGGTCTTCGGTTTCCTTGTCGTAATAGTCTTCACGATACAGGAAGGAGACGATGTCCGCATCCTGCTCGATGGAACCCGACTCCCGCAGATCCGACATCATCGGACGCTTGTCCTGGCGCTGTTCCACGCCACGGGAAAGCTGGGACAGGGCAATGACCGGCACTTGAAGCTCACGGGCCAGTCCCTTGAGCGAGCGGGAGATTTCCGAAACTTCCTGCTGGCGGTTGTCCCTGGAGGAGCCGCTGCCCTGGATGAGCTGGAGGTAGTCGATCATGATCATTCCAAGACCGTGCTCCTGTTTCAGCCGGCGGCATTTCGACCGGATTTCTCCCACCCGGATGCCGGGCGTGTCGTCGATGAAAATGCCGGCGTTCGACAGGCTGCCCATCGCCATCGTCAGCTTGCGCCAGTCCTCCGCCTCGAGCGCCCCCGTCCGGAGCACCTGGGCGTCGATGTTGCCTTCCGCACAGAGCATCCGCATGACAAGCTGGTCGGCGCCCATCTCCAGGCTGAAGATGGCAACATTTTCACCGGCCTTCGTCGCGACGTTCTGCGAGACGTTCAGCGCGAAGGCCGTCTTCCCGACGGACGGGCGGGCGGCGACGATGATCAGGTCGTTGCGCTGGAATCCGGCCGTGATATGGTCAAGGTCTCGGAATCCGGTCGCAATCCCGGTCACATCGCCTTTTCTCGTATGAAGCAGTTCAATGTTGTCGTACGTCTGGACGAGGACATCTTTGATGTGCTTGAAGTCGCCCGAGTTTTTCCGGCTTGCGACTTCCATCATTTTCTTTTCCGCCTCGGCGAGGACATCCTCCACTTCGTCTTCGCGCGTGAAGCCGTCTTCGACGATGCCGGTCGCCGTCCGGATAAGACGCCGCAGAAGGGCCTTTTCCTCGACGATGCGGGCATAGTGGGAAATGTTCGCAGCGGTCGGAACGGTGTTGGCAAGCTCGGTCAGATAGGAGATGCCGCCTACGTCTTCAAGTTCTTTCTTTGCCGACAGCTCCTCGGTGACCGTGACGACATCGATCGCTTCACCCCGTTCGCTGAGCGAGACCATCGTCTGGAAGATCTTCTGGTGGGAGACCCGGTAGAAGTCGTCCGCGACAAGTGTTTCAGCGGCAGAGATGAGCGCCTGGGGTTCCAGGAAAATCGCGCCGATGACCGACTGTTCGGCTTCGTTGTTATGCGGCGGAATCCGGTCGAATGTTTCCATTTCGTTCTCTCCTTACTCTTCCGTCACATGTACCTTGAGCGTCGCCGTGACATCGGAGTGGAGTTTGACCGGAACATTCGTGTAGCCGAGTGCCCGGATTGCGTCAGGAAGTTCCATTTTCCGCTTGTCGATTTTGATGCCATGCTGCTTTTCAAGACCGGATGCGATCTGCTTGGAGGTGATCGACCCGAACAGGCGGCCGCCCTCGCCGGACTTCGCCTTCAGTTCGACTGTGACTTCTTCAAGCCGTTCTTTCAGGCGCTTTGCCTCTTCCAGTTCTTCGGCCGCATCTTTTTCAGCCCGTTTTTTCTGGCCTTCCAGCTTGCTCAGGTTAGCGGGCGTCGCTTCGACGGCCACTTTGTTTTTAATCAGGAAGTTTTGTGCATATCCGACGGAAACCTCTTTGATTTCCCCTTTTTTCGCGGTGCCTTTAACATCTTTCAGGAAAATGACTTTCATTGTTCGCTTCCCCCTTCTAGTGATTCTTGGATCGCTTCCTTCAGCCGGCCGATCGCTTCGCCGATCGAGCCGACCTCCAGCTGGGCAGCGGCGTTCGTCAGGTGGCCGCCGCCGCCGAGCCGCTCGGTGATGACCTGCACATTCAGGTCACCGAGCGACCTGGCGCTCACGCCCACCCGTCCTTCGGGGCGGTCCGCAACGACGAATGAAGCATTGACCCCCTTCATCGTCAGCAGGGTATCCGCCGCCTGGGCGATGAGGACGGGGCTGTGCGGCTCCCCGTCGTTGCCGTGCGCGATGACGATGCCTTCGCCGAAGAACTCCACCGTCCGGATGATGTCCGCCCGTTCCAGATAAGTCCCGATATCCTCGCGCATGAGCCGCTGGATGAGGACCGTGTCGGCCCCGTTCGATCGCAGATAAGATGCGGCTTCGAATGTCCGGGAACCCGTCCGGAGCGTGAAGCTCTTCGTGTCGACGATGATGCCTGCCAGCATCGAGGTGGCCTCAAGCATCGACAGTTTGTCGCCCTTCGGCTGGTATTCAAGCAGTTCGGTGATGAGTTCCGCCGTAGAGGACGCGTACGGCTCCATATAGACAAGCAGCGTGTCTTCGATGAACTCCTCGCCCCGGCGGTGATGGTCGATGACGACCGTCTTTTCCGCCTTTTGGAGAAGCCGCTCCTCGATGACGAAGCTCGGCTTGTGCGTGTCGACGATGACAAGCAGCGTCCGCTCGGTGATGAGCGACTGGGCTTCTTCCGGCGTGATGAAGTAGCGGAACAGGTCCGGCTCCGAACGGATTTCATCCATCAGCCGGGTGACGCTCGGATCGAGCTCGTCAAAGTCAATGACGACGTAGCCCTCGACATTGTTCATCTGTGCCATCCGGCGGACGCCGACGGATGCGCCGATCGCATCCATGTCCGGAAGCTTGTGGCCCATGACGATGACCTTGTCGCTTTCCTGGATGAGGTCGCGCAGCGCGTGGGAGATGACCCGTGCGCGGACCCGCGTGCGTTTTTCGACGGGATTCGTCTTGCCGCCGTAGAATTTCACGCGCCCGCTCGGCTGCTTGATCGCGACCTGGTCACCGCCGCGTCCGAGGACGAGGTCCAGGCCGGACTGCGCCAGTTCCCCGAGTTCGGGGAGGGAGCCGGAGTCAGCGCCGATGCCGACGCTGAGCGTGAGCGCGGAGCTTTCCCTGGCCGTTTCCTCGCGGATGGCGTCCAGGATCCGGAACTTGTCTTTTTCCAGTTCGTGCAGGATGGACTCATTGAGCACGGCCAGGAACCGGTCCGAGCTGAATCGCTTCACATAGATGCCGTATTCCGCACCCCAGTCATTGACGAGCGTCGTGACGAGGCTGTTCAGCCGGCTTTTCGTCTGGTCATCCATGCCGGATGCCAATTCGTCATAGTTGTCGACGAGGATCATGCCGAGAACCGTCCTGTCCGCATAGTAGAGCGTCTCGATTTCCAGTTGCTCGGTGATGTCGAACAGATAAAACAGCTTTTCTTCCGGTTTGTGGATCACTTTGTATTTCCGGTTGCCGAGGGAGACGACGCCTTCGGGATCGGCATCTTCCTTGGCATAGGCCCGGAAATCTTCCGACAGGCCGAACAACTCCTCGCCGATGAGCGTGTCATATTCGAGAAGCTGGGTCATGAACGGGTTCGCCCATTCGATCGTATACCGGTCGTCGACGAGCAAAATCCCGATCGGCATCTCAAGGAGTGCCTCCTCGCCGACTTTTTTCATCCGGTAAGACAGATTCTCAATATGTTTTTCCGTCTCGGTGTAGGTCTTTGCCTCCGTCCGCCAGGCGACGGCAAGTGCGGCGGCCGCGGCGACGGCGAACAGGGCGCCTGCCCACTCCCTGTACATGGTGAGCGGCACCACGGCGGCTGCCATGATGACGGTCAGTACGAGAAGCGGGATCCGTATCGGTCGTTGTCTGAAAAAAGTTCCCATTCGTCAGCCACTCACTTTCCTTTGCTTCCCGTGATGAACCCCCTGATATTGAATCCGGTATCGAGTATCCCGAGCAGGACGACGATTGCCGAGAGCGGGACCGAGAACAGCACCGCAATCACGAGCACCCATTTCGGATAGCCGGTCGCATGCACCGCGAACGCCAGGAGCGCCAGACCCTGCATGAAGAACAGCACCCTCAGGATGAGCATCGCATTGCCGATGATCAGGTGGCCCGTCGATCCCGCTTCCGGCGAAGCCAGAAGGGAGGCGATCAGGATGATTGCGTAGTAGAAGAGCAGAACGACCGGGAGCTTCATGTTGCGGAATTTCCCGAACTTCGGAACGTCCGTGCCGAGCTTCCTCATCAGCGGAAGGATGATCGACAAGGTGATGAACGCCGTCAGGTAGGAGACCATGATGAACATCGACGGCATGAGCGTCTGGACCATGAGGATCATCTGGTTGACGATCTGGTCATAATCATCGGGAAGCATGTCGAACCTTTTCATCAGTTCGCCCGTCTGTTCATAGTAGGCACGGAGCGAATCGGTCAGTTCCGAGATGATATTGATGTTCAGGAGGGCGGCGGCTGCCGCATACTGCAGGACGCCCATGAGAAGGACGGCCAGCCCCGAAGCCATGAAGATGTAAAGTTTTGTTTTGCCGGTCCGCACGCCGTCTCCGATGATGAAGCCGATCGGTGCGTTGAGGAGGGCGAGCAGGAGCCCGCCCGGCCCGGCGATGAGGAATGAGAGGACGACCCCCGCAACCGAGACCGTCAGTGACGGACCGCGGCTGTATCTCGCCCCGTAAAGGGCAAGCGGGAGCGGGATGGCCAATACCGTGAATACGCCGATGACCGGCACATAATAGGTGAGTGCCGTCAGCAGGGCGAACAGGGCGGCCATCATGGCACCGAAGGTCAGCCTTCTCGCTTGATCGTTGCCCATTGTCAGCCTTCTTTCAATATTGGATTCCCATTGATCCAGCAATGGAATCTTCCTATCATTGTACCATGTTTCAAGGGATGGACCAAAAAGGGACGGCCATCCGCAGCCCATGCGGATCCCGTCCCGAAAATAAAAAGGAAGCCCCGGAGCGTCCGGGGCTTCCTCGATGAATTACCGTTCTTCCGAAGTGAATGGGAGAAGACCCATGATCCGGGCGCGTTTGATTGCAACTGTAAGTTTACGCTGCCATTTTGCGCTTGTCCCCGTCACACGGCGAGGGAGAATTTTCCCGCGCTCGGAGATGAACTTTTTAAGCAGATCGACATCTTTGTAGTCGATGTGCGTGATGTTATTGGAAGTAAAGTAGCAGACTTTGCGGCGTCTGCGTCCACGACGTGGTGCCATGCGTTTCGCCTCCTTTTCCTGTTGGTTGGGCTATACGCGCCGGGATCAGAACGGCAGGTCGTCGTCCGATACTTCGATCGGTCCGCCGCCTGGTGTGAACGGATCCTCGTCTGTGCGGGTATAGTTATTTTGACTCGGGGATTGCCCCTGATAATACGGCTGCTGGTTCTGGCTCTGCTGATTTCCGTAGGACGGCGCGCTCTGCTGGTTTCCGTAGGAAGGAGCAGGTGCGCCCTGCTGGCGGTCTGCATTTGCGCCGCGCGGTTCAAGGAACTGGACGCTGTCCGCCACGACTTCCGTCATGAAGACGCGCTTCCCGTCCTGGCCGTCGAAACTGCTCGTCTCGATGCGGCCGTCCACGCCGGCAAGGCTGCCCTTGCGGAGGAAGTTGGCGACGTTCTCGGCCTGTTTCCTCCAGGTCACCACATTGATGAAGTCCGCTTCCCGTTCCCCGCGCTGGTTCGTGAACGTCCGGTTCACGGCCAGAGTGAAGCGTGTCATGGCAATGCCCGACTGGGTGTACTTCAATTCAGGATCCTTCGTTAATCTTCCGACAAGAACAACACGGTTGATCATCAGAAAACAACCCCCTTTGTGATGGTCTGGCGTATTTCGTCAATTCATCAGTCTTCTTCGCGGATCGCGATGTGACGGATGATATCTTCGTTGATGTTCGAGAGACGCGTGAACTCATCGATCGCTTCGGCTGGGGCATGAAGTTTGACGATCTGGTAGATCCCTTCACGGAAGTCGTTGATCTCGTAAGCGAGACGGCGCTTGCCCCATTCCTTCGACTCGATGATCTCCGCGCCGTTCGAAGTGAGGATTCCGTCAAAACGCTCAACAAGCGCTTTTTTCGCCTCGTCTTCGATTTTCGGCTGGATAATGTACATGATTTCGTACTTATTCATCAAGATGTCACCTCCTTGTGGACGTATGGCCCGGCGCGCTTGCGGCGGGCAAGGAGTAAAATAATCAATACTTACTCACATCGGTTTATTCTACCACAGGGCTTGTCTGATTTCAACCGGGAATCAAGCAAGAGAATGGCCGTTTTTGATGAACCGCCGATTTTAGCCCCGGAATTCGGCTTGCCGCAGGATTCCCACCCCTGCCCTCCGTTCACCCGGTTGAGGAAGAGCACTTCCCTTCAAGGCGGAAAAGATTTCCCGGGAAACCACTTCCGGCGGGGATTGAAGGTGGTCGGGGGCGGTTCTGTGGGGTATGATTCAAACAAAGGGAATTTAAGTTTCATAGTTATACTTTCCAGAAAAGAGGAAGAACATTCATGGACTTTTCACAGTTGGAGGACCGGCAGCCGGATAAGGTGGTGGAGCTGGACATGATGAAAGTGGCGAAGGAGAGCCTCTGGCTGACGCTGCTGTCGGCCGTCTTTCTCTTTTTGGGCAATGCGCTGCTCCACGGCCTGTTCCGGGGCGGCGGATTTGTGTTCTCCTTTTCCATCAAAGGCATCCTCATCGGAACGCTTTTGTTCATCATCGGCTACGTCGTTCTCATCGTCGTCCACGAGGCATTCCACTTGCTCGGCTTCCGGTTGTTCGGCAAAGTGCCGTTCAGGGAAATGGCGTTCGGCCTCAATCTGCAGGCGGGCATCGCCTACGCCACGACGAAGATTCCGATCCATAACAGCGGCATGCGCAAAGCGCTCCTGCTGCCGCTCTGGATGACCGGCTTCCTGCCGGCCGCAATCGGACTCTGGTCAGACAGCTACCTGCTCTTGTTCCTGTCCGCCTGGCTCATCGGGGGAGCGGCGGGGGACCTGGCGATGGACCGGGAACTCCGGCATCTCCCCGGGGACTGGCTCATCCGCGATGACCCTGAAGAGCCGAAGCTCTATGCGTTCAGGCCGGATTGTCCCGGCGAATAAACGAAAAAACGGCCCGGCGGAAATCACCGCCGGGCCGTTTTTGAATGGGTTAGACGTTAAAGCGGAACAGCATGACGTCGCCGTCCTGCACGACGTATTCCTTTCCTTCAAGGCGGACTTTGCCCGCTTCTTTCGCGGCCGCCATCGAACCGGCCTCCAGCAGGTCCTCATACGATACCGTCTCCGCACGGATGAACCCGCGCTCAAAGTCGGTGTGGATGACGCCTGCACACTGCGGCGCCTTCATCCCTTTTCGGAACGTCCACGCACGGACTTCCTTTTCGCCGGCCGTGAAATAAGTGGCAAGGCCGAGCAGGCGGTAGGAAGCCCGGATCAGCTGGTCAAGCCCCGCTTCCCGGATGCCGAGCTCCTCGAGGAACATTTCTTTTTCCTCGTCATCGAGCTCGGCCATTTCTTCCTCGATCTTCGCACAGACGACGATCACTTCGGCGCCGTCTTCCTCCGCGTACGCCCGCACTTTCTGCACATATTCATTGTCGGACGGATCGGAGATTTCATCTTCGGATACGTTGGCGACGTACAGCATCGGCTTGATCGTCAGGAGGTTCATCCCTTTGATGACTTTCAGCTCGTCGTCGGTGAATTCGACCGACCGGGCCGGCTTTTCGTTCTCAAATGCTTCTTTGAGGCGGACGAGGATCGGTTCCTCGACCATCGCTTCCTTGTCCTTCGACTTCACCATCTTGGTTACGCGCGTGAGCCGCTTGTCGACGCTTTCCAGGTCGGCCAGGATAAGCTCCAGGTTGATCACTTCGATATCATCAATCGGATCCACCTTGCCTGACACGTGCGTGATGTTCTCGTCGGAGAAGCAGCGCACAACCTGGCAGATGGCGTCCACTTCGCGGATATGCGAGAGAAACTTATTGCCCAGGCCTTCGCCTTTGCTGGCACCTTTGACGATGCCGGCGATGTCGGTGAACTCAAAGGCGGTCGGCACCGTCTTTTTCGGCTTGACGAGCTCAGTCAGCTTCTGGAGCCGCTCATCGGGCACTTCGACGATTCCGACGTTCGGGTCGATTGTGCAGAACGGATAGTTTGCCGCTTCGGCCCCGGATTTCGTGATGGCGTTGAACAGAGTCGATTTCCCGACGTTCGGGAGTCCGACGATTCCGGCAGTTAATGCCATGGTTTTCCACAACCTTTCGATCTATGCAAATCAATTCGGGGGAGTCCCCGTTCAAAGACAGTTTCCACAACCTTTTCATTATAGGAAACAAAGGGCTGCCCTGTCCATTATTCGCCTGCATCCGCCCGTTCGAGAACACGCTTCATTTTCTTTTCGAATTCCCGCCTCGGGATGAGGACGCTGTGCCCGCATCCCGTGCACTTGATCCGGATGTCTGCACCCAACCGGATGACTTTCCAGGCATTCGTTCCGCACGGGTGCTGTTTTTTCATTTCCACGACATCGCCGATGCCATATTGTTTGCTCTCCATACTCACTCACCTCCGGATGCAGGCTGACGGCCCGTCTTCATTTGCCTTCGTTCTTTGAGCCGTTTTTATCCACCATGACCATTTTCGGATAGGCGCTTTCAATATGATTGTCTTCCAGGAACTTTTTCAGGTCTTTCCGCAGCCGGCGTTCGACCGCATACTGCATCATCGGTGCCGTTTCCGCGGTGATCCGCAAAATGACTTCATGCGCCTCCAGGCTCTGGACTCCGAGCAGATCGGGCGGTGAGAGGATTTCAGGATAGTCCTCTTTCCCCGTGATGCCGGCCAGGAAGGATCGGATGAGCGATTCGGTCTCCTGAAGATTCGTCTCCCGCGCGATGCTGATGTCAATGACCGCAGTGGAGTTGTAGATCGACGAATTCACCACTTCGGTGATCGACCCGTTCGGGATGATATACAGTTCGCCCGTATACGTCTTGATCTTCGTCGTGCGCAGGCCGATTTCCTCGACCGTTCCGACGGCTTCCCCAATCTTCACGTAGTCACCGACCGAAAACTGGTCTTCAAAAATGACGAAGAACCCGGTGATGATGTCCTTCACGAGGCTCTGTGCGCCGAAACCGACGGCAAGACCGAGCACGCCGGCACCGGCGAGCAGGCCCGCGACGTTGATCTTGAAGATGGACAGGATTGCCATGATCGCAGAAAAGTAGACCACGTAGGCGAGGACGTTCTCCAAAAGCTTGATGAGCGTCCGTTCCCGGCGTTCGGAGGTGCGGATCGGACCTTTCAGCTTGATGCTGAATGCGCGCCGAATGACCGACTTGCCGATCCTTACAAAAAGCGCCGCCAGCAAAACGATGACCAGGATCTTCACCGCGATGAAGCCGAGACGGATCCACGTATCCTCATTCAAGAGCATATCCTTCAGTGAACTGATCATGTCAAATGATTGTTTAAGATCTTCGTTGATTTCATCTTTGACCGGCACATCTGGGACTTCCGGGACTTCCGGCATTTTCGGCTGAGTCATCTTATTCTACCTCCCTTGCTTAAATCTCGTATATCGTCTCATCTTTTTGCGTATACTTCCAAAAACACACATGGAGGAAATGAGAATACGATGACGACCATCACGGCTTTATCCGTTCAGGAACGTTTCCATTACTCGGAACCGGGCTGCGCATGGCGACTGTCCAGCGCACTTCTCCGTCATGTGCCGTTCGGCAAGCAGCCCGTCCGGTTTGTCTGCATCGGCACCGACCGGTCAACGGGTGACTCGTACGGACCGCTGACCGGCACGGCACTCGGGGAACAGGCCGGCTTTCCATTTCCGCTCATCGGGACGCTTGAGCAGCCGCTGCACGCGCTGAACCTCGAAAGAACGCTGAGCGCTGCGGCGGACGAAGAACCGGTCTTCACGGTGGCCGTGGACGCCTGTCTCGGCAAGACTGCCCATATCGGACAGATCATCTTGGAAGACCGGCCCCTCATGCCGGGGCGTGCAGTCGGCAAAACCCTGCCGCCCGTCGGCGATGTGTCCATCAAAGGCGTGGTGAATGCCGCGCTCGGCGACGGCCATGAGGCCCTGCGCAACACCCGGCTTCACCTGCCCTTCATGATGAGCCGGCTTACCGCCCGGGCCATTTTACTCGCCTGGCACCGGCATGAATCCAAAGCCGTACAGAACGCCGGTTACGACGGCCACGACTAGAATGCCGGGAATCAGATTGGCCACCCGGATTTTCGTCAGGCCGATCAGGTTGAGGCCGATGGCAATGATCATCAAGCCGCCGGTCGCCGTCATTTCACGGATGAAGAACTGAAGCATGTCATCCGGGATGAACGCACTGATCTGAGTGGACAAAAGTGTGATCGCCCCCTGGTAGAGCAACACCGGAACCGCGGCCAGGATCACGCCGATGCCGAGCGTCGAACTGAGGATCAGCGCAGTGAACCCGTCAATGATCCCTTTGGCGATCAAGACATCGTGGTCATTCCGCAACCCGCTGTCGATGGCGCCGATGATCGACATTGAACCGATGACAAAGATCAGGGTTGCAGTGATGAATCCCTGGGCAATGCTGTTGCGGTTGCTGTCCCGCGTGCTCTTGCCGGCCTTTGATTCCATCCAGGCGCCGAGCCGGTTCAGCTGGCCGTCCAGGTCCAGCCATTCTCCGAGCGCGGCGCCAAGGACGATGGAAATGATGACCATGATGATCTGTGAAGTGGCGAAGCTCATTTGGACGCCGATCGCCACAACTGCCAGTGCAATGGCGTATGTAACCGTCTCTTTCACACGGTTGGGTATGTTGCCGAGGAATCTCCCAATGATCGAACCGATGATGATAAGTGCCACGTTGATGAGTGTCCCGTACAGGACCATGGGAATCCCCCGTTCTGTCAAAAAATAGACCCGCCCTTCCTCTCGGGGAAAAAGGGCAGGCGGATGTTAATCCTGTTGATCGAGAAGTTCGAGAATGCGTTCCAGATCTTCTTCAGAGAAAAACTCGATTTCGATCTTCCCGCGGTTCTTTGACTTCCGGATGGTGACGCTCGTCCCGAAAAAGTCCCGAAGTTCCGATTCCTTCTCCGCAATGAAGATATCTTTCTTTTCTTTTTTTGTTTCACGTGGAACATCTTCATTCATGCGCTGGACGAGCGCCTCAAGCTGGCGTACGTTAAGACCGTCATTGACCGTTTTCTGTGCAAGGGGCAAAATCTGGGCCTTGTGCTTGAGGCCGAGCAGCGTCCGCCCGTGGCCCATCGACAGCCTGCCGTCCGACAGCATTGCCCTCACCTCATCCGGCAAGGCAAGAAGCCGGATATGGTTGGCGATGTGGGGACGGCTTTTGCCGAGCCGAAAAGCGAGTTGTTCCTGCGTGAGGCCGAGGTTCTCCATGAGCTGGCGGTAGGCTTCGGCTTCTTCGATCGGCGACAGATCTTCCCGCTGCAGGTTTTCAAGGATCGCAAGCTCCATCATTTGCTGGTCGGTCATTTCCCGGACCACTGCCGGTATCATGTCAAGGCCGGCTTGTCCGGAAGCCCGGTAGCGGCGTTCTCCGACAACGATTTCAAACTTCTTTCCTTTTTTCCGGACAATGATCGGCTGGAGAACTCCATGTTCGCGGATGGATTCCGTCAACTCAGCGAGGCTTTCTTCATCGAACACTTTCCTCGGCTGGAACGGATTGGGCTTCAGAAGTTTCAGGTCCAGCTGTTCCACATTCTCGGTCTGCTTCAGCGACTCTCCGGGGAAAAGCGCATTCAGCCCCTTACCTAACCCTTTCGCCATTGCGGATCACTTCCTTCGCCAATTCTAAATACACTTCGGCACCGCGGGACCTTGGATCATAGACGATGATCGGTTCTCCGTGGCTCGGCGCTTCGCTGAGCCGGACGTTTCGTGCAATGACCGTATTGTAGACTTTGTCCTGAAAATACTTTTTCACTTCTTCGATCACCTGGATGCCGAGATTGGTCCGGGCATCGAACATCGTCAGCAGCACGCCATCGATCATCAAATCATTATTGAGGTGCTTCTGGACGAGCCGGATCGTACTGAGAAGCTGGCTCAGCCCTTCCAGCGCATAATACTCGCACTGAACCGGGATGATGAGGCCGTCGGAGGCCGTCAGGGCATTGAGCGTCAGCAGGCCTAGCGACGGGGGACAGTCGATGATGATGTAGTCATAATCATCACGGATCTCATCCAGCGCATGCTTCAGCCGAACCTCCCGGGAAATGGTCGAGACGAGTTCAATCTCCGCTCCGGCCAGTGAGATGGTGGCCGGAATAATGCTCAGATTGTCCACGTCCGTCGGGAGGATGGCACTACGGACCTCGGCATCATCAATCAGAATATCGTAAATGCAGTTTTGGACATCACCTTTGTTGACGCCAACCCCGCTCGTTGCGTTGCCCTGCGGATCGGTATCGATCAGCAGCACTTTCTTGCCGAGATGAGCAAGGCACGCACTCAGGTTGACGGATGTCGTCGTCTTTCCGACACCGCCTTTCTGGTTGGCGATCGATATGATTCTTCCCACAATGCACCTGCTTTCCAACTGCTGTTATCGCGGCAGTGAGCCGGCACGGCCGGCGGTTTCACTTTCACTGCTTCCATTCTATCAAAAAACCCCTTTTCATGCCCTTTGCAAAACGGCAAAATCTCCTGCCGGCAGCCCGGCAAGAGAAGGGGTCACTTCTTTTTCGGAATCCTGACCGTGATCTTGTAAAAATCCTCTTCGTCTTCTTCCTCTGTCTTCAGGTGGATGCCGCTCTGTTTGACGAGCGACAGCGACTGGCGGATCGTGTTCAGGGCTATCCTGACGTCCTTGCTCACAGCCTTGCGCTTTGTCTTCGGCTTTTTTTCTTCCTCTTCACCGTCTTCCGGATTGAGGATCTGATGGATCCGCTCTTCCAGCTGTTTGACGTTGTACTCCTGTTCCTTTATTTCTTCAAAAAGCCGGAGCTGGAGTTCCTCATCTTTTAAAGCCAGCAGGGAGCGCGCATGCCGCTCGGAGATCCGGCGGTCGAGGATTCCGCGGCGGATCTGTTCGGGAAGCTTCAGAAGGCGGAGTTTATTGGCCACCGTCGACTGTCCCTTGCCGAGCCGCTGGGCGAGCGCTTCCTGGGTGAGCGAGTGGAGCTTGAGCAGCTTGTCGTAGGCCATCGCTTCCTCGATCGCCGTCAGTTCTTCCCGCTGGAGGTTCTCGATCAGTGCGACGGAGGCCGTCTCTTTGTCGTCCATATCCCGGACGATCGCCGGCACTTCCGCCCAGTTCAGCTTCTTCATCGCGCGGTATCTTCGCTCTCCGGCGATGATCTCATATTTCCCGTCTTCAATCGGCCTGACGACGATCGGCTGGATTACCCCGTGGATATTGATCGTCCGCGCCAGCTCATCGATTTTATCCTCATCAAAAATCGTTCTTGGCTGAAATCGGTTCGGTATGATATCAGCGAGCGGAACTTTGATGACATCCTCTGACCGCTCTGCCGCGTCCGTCTCAATAAACTCTTCTTTTTCGCTGTTCCCGAAAAAACGTGAGAACGTGCTCTTCAAACCGGGCACCCCCTTGTGGACATCCTTGCTCATAAGGTAATTAATTCGATAAGAAGCCTGGAAATCCTTCAATCGCGTTTCACGTGAAACAATTACTTGACGAGCGGCTGCTTTGCTGGCGTTCCCGGCTTGCGCGGATACTTTTTAGGCGTCTTGGAAACTTTATCGAAGACAAAGATGTTTCGTTCACTTTCCTCAACCGGGAGCAGGAAGGAGTATGAGTCGGAAAGCCTGCCACCGAGCGTCTTCACTGCGTACGCTGCTTCTTCCAGTTCTTCTCCGGCAGAAGCCGCCTTCATGGAGATGAACCGGCCCCCTTCCTTGACAAGCGGAAGGCAAAGTTCGGCGAGGAGCGGCAGGCGGGCGACCGCACGTGCCGTGACCACGTCGAACGCCTCGCGGAATTCAGGATTCTGTCCCGCTTCCTCGGCACGTGAATGGACGAAGCGGACGTGATCAAGGTCCAGTTCTTTTCCGAGCTCTTCAAGGAACGTGATTCGTTTGTTGAGCGAATCGATGATCGTCACCCGGAGTTCCGGGAAGCAGATTTTCAGCGGAATGCTAGGGAATCCCGCACCCGCCCCGACATCACAAACAGTGAGCGGACCCTCGAACGATGTCCGGAATGCGACACTCACCGAGTCCAGGAAGTGCTTCAGGTAAACCTGGTCTTTGTCGGTGATGGCGGTCAGGTTCATTTTTTCGTTCCATTCGACGAGGAGTTCATAGTAGCGACGGAACTGCCCGGCTTGCTTCTCGCCCAGTTCGATGCCGTGTCCGGCAAGTTCGCAGATAAATTGTTCTTCGTTCATGAGACGGTACCCCTTCCATGGAAAGGGCCGATGCGAAACCCCGTTCACATCGGCCTGTTATGAATTCTTTGAAACTGTCAGCTGGTAACTTTTGCGATCTTCCCGTGTTCGATATAGACAAGAAGAATCGAGATGTCCGCCGGGTTGACGCCGGAGATCCGGGAAGCCTGCGCGATCGAGAGCGGGCGCACTTCCTTCAGGTTCTGGCGCGCTTCCGATGCAATGCCCTGGATCGCATCGTAGTCGATGTCTTCCGGAATTTTTTTGTCTTCCATCTTTTTCAGCCGTTCCACCTGCTGCATCGACTTGTCGATATAGCCTTCGTACTTGATCTGGATTTCAACCTGCTCCTTCACATCATCCGGTAGCGCTGCTGGCGCCGGCGTGGCACCTTCGATCAGTCCATAGTGGATTTCCGGCCGCTTGAGAAGGTCGGCGGCATGGACGGCTTCCTTCAGCTCGGTGCCGCCGATTTCCCTGATGGCTTGCTGGATGGCTTCGTCCGGCTTGAGGACGACTGAGCGCAGGCGGCTGATTTCATCCTCGATCATCCGCTTTTTCTCCAGGAATGCGGTGTGGCGCGGCTCAGACTGCATGCCGATTTGGTAACCGAGCTCCGTCAGCCGCATATCCGCATTGTCATGGCGGAGAAGAAGACGGTATTCGGCGCGTGAGGTGAGAAGCCGGTATGGTTCGTTCGTCCCCTTCGTCACGAGGTCATCGATCAGGACGCCGATGTACGCATCGGATCGGCTCAGGATCACTTCTTCGCGGCCAAGCACGCGGGCGGCGGCGTTGATGCCGGCCATGATGCCCTGTGCGGCCGCTTCCTCGTAGCCGCTCGTCCCGTTGATCTGGCCGGCTGTATAAAGGCCGCGGATCCGCTTCGTTTCAAGCGTCGGCCAAAGTTGCGTCGGCACGATGGCGTCGTACTCGATCGCATAGCCGGCACGCATCATTTCAGCCTTTTCAAGACCCGGCACCGTTTCGAGGAGCCGGCGCTGCACATGTTCCGGCAGGCTGGTCGACAGCCCTTGCACATACACTTCACGCGTATTGCGTCCTTCCGGCTCAAGGAAGATCTGGTGCCGCGGCTTGTCCGCGAAGCGGACGATCTTGTCTTCGATCGACGGGCAATAACGAGGTCCTTTGCCTTTGATCATGCCTGAGTACATCGGGGACAGATGAAGGTTTTCATTGATCGCCTCGTGGGTTTCGGCCGTCGTATAAGTCAGCCAGCACGGAAGCTGGTCGGTGATGAACTCGGTCGTCTCGTAGCTGAATGCATGCGGTTCTTCGTCTCCCGGCTGGATTTCCGTCTTGCTGTAGTCAATCGTCCGGCTGTTGACGCGCGGCGGTGTTCCGGTCTTGAACCGGACCAGGTCGAATCCGAGCTCCTCGAGGTTTTCCGCCAGGCCGATCGACGGCTGCTGATGATTCGGACCGCTGGAGTATTTCAGGTCGCCGATGATGATTTCCCCGCGCAGGAAGGTCCCGGTCGTCACGACGACCGTTTCCGCCCGGTAGACGGCGCCGACCTGTGTGATGACGCCCTTGATTTCATCATCCTCGACGATGAGTTTTTCAACGATGCCCTGGTGGAGCAGGAGGTTTTCCTGCTCTTCCAGGAGGCGCTTCATTTCCTGCTGATACAGCACTTTGTCGGCCTGTGCGCGGAGCGCCCGGACGGCCGGCCCTTTACCGGTGTTCAGCATGCGCATCTGGATATGCGTCTTGTCGATCACTTTGCCCATGGCTCCGCCGAGTGCATCAATTTCCCGGACGACGATTCCTTTTGCCGGTCCGCCGATCGACGGATTGCACGGCATGAAAGCGATCATGTCCAGGTTCATCGTCAGCATCAGTGTCTTTGCGCCCATCTTCGCGGCGGCCATCCCGGCTTCCACGCCGGCATGCCCCGCTCCGATGACAATTACGTCGAACTTGCCTGCTTCAAATTGCGGCATGTTCGTCACCCTTCCTAATTAAAGAATATATAAATCCGGACTTTGCCGGAATCGGTTCATTTTCCAAGGCAGAACTGAGAAAACAACTGGTTGATGAGGCTGTCCTGCACGGTGTCCCCGACGATTTCGCCGAGGATTTCCCAGGCGCGGGTCACATCGATCTGGACCATGTCGACCGGAACGCCCGCCTCTGCGGCACCGATCGCTTCTTCCACCGCCGAACGGGCGCTGTGAAGGAGTGCGACGTGGCGTGCGTTCGATACGTAGGTCATGTCCTGGTTGCCCGTGTGTCCTTCGAAGAACATTGAGGCGATCGCTTCTTCGAGTTCGCCGATGCCTTCATCCTGCAGGAGGGAGGTGGTGACGAGCGGAGCGCCGGGAGCGAGCTGCTTGAGCTCATCGAGATCCATCCTCCGCGGAAGGTCGGTTTTGTTCGCCACGATGATGACATCCATGCCCTTCACCGCGTCGAACAGGCGATTATCTTCTTCGGAGAGCGCTTCAGAGCTGTTGAGGACAAGCAGGATGAGATCCGCTTCCTTCAGGACTTTGCGCGACCGCTCGACGCCGATCCGCTCGACGATATCCTCCGTTTCCCGGATCCCCGCCGTGTCGACCAGCTTCAGCGGCACGCCGCGCACGTTCACGTACTCCTCGATGATATCACGCGTCGTTCCGGCGATATCCGTGACGATTGCTTTGTTTTCCTGCAGAAGACTGTTGAGCAACGATGATTTTCCGACATTCGGCCGGCCGATGATCGCCGTGGATAACCCTTCGCGGAGGATCTTGCCCTGTCCGGATGTCCGGATGAGCTTGTCGATCTCTTCCTTTACCCACGTGCATTTTTCGACGAGGACCGGAAGCGTCATTTCCTCCACGTCATCATATTCGGGGTAGTCGATGTTCACTTCGACCTGCGCGAGCGTCTCGATGAGCGCCTGGCGAAGGCTGCCGATGAGCCGGGAAAGCCGGCCTTCCATCTGGCCGAGCGCCACGTCCATCGCACGGTCTGTTTTGGCACGGATCAGGTCGATGACCGCTTCCGCCTGGCTCAGGTCGATGCGCCCGTTGAGGAATGCCCGCTTCGTGAACTCGCCCGGCTCCGCAAGACGCGCACCGCTCCTGAGCACAAGTTCCAGCACGCGATTCACCGACGTGAGTCCGCCGTGGCAGTTGATCTCCACCACGTCCTCGCGCGTGAACGTTTTCGGCGCCTTCATGAGCGACACCATCACTTCTTCCGCAACCGAACCGGTTTCCGGATCGACGAGGTGCCCGTAGTGAATCGTATGGGAGGCCATTTCCGACAGCGGCTTGCCCGACGGTGCCCGGAACAGCTTGTCCGTGATGGCGACTGCTTCGTCCCCGCTCAGCCGGACAATCGCGATCGCCCCTTCGCCCATCGGTGTGGAGATCGCCGAAATCGTATCAAATTCCATTTGGGCCACCCTTTCCTTGCGTTCTTCTATTTGGCTAGCTTCGGGCGGCTGCAAGCGGGTCAGTCAGCCGTTGACGTCTTGACGGCTCCCTTTGGCTGACTTCCTCGACTCCCGCCCGTTCCGCTTTTCTATCCACATGTGGATAACCTTTTTCACATGGTTATCTAACGTATTATAATATCACAAACGTGCTTATTTCAAAAGTGGGGGTTTCCGGAAACAGGGAGAGATTGTGTCTGGTTTTCTGTGTAAGTGAGCGGATTTCTTCGATAAATCGAGTTCCTGGACACGTCCATGGTGCTGTTTGGGATGAGTGGAATCATAGAGGCCTTGAGTGAGCGCGTTACAGGGGTGAGTGGAATCATAGACACCGTGAGTGAGCGCATTGCAGGGGTGAGTGGATTCCTGGCGCGATGCTGTCCGGTTTTTGGGCGGCGCCCATGATAAGCGAGCGAATTTCTTCGACTGGCGGAGTTTACATAATACAGTTGGACACAATCCAGGGAAAGAGACGGGATGCGTCGGGTTAAGAAAACGAAAAAACCGGGCAGCGTGATCGGCTGCCCGGCGTTGGTTCGTTGATTCATTTGTGAGGTTCGATGACGAGATGGCGGTGCGGTTCTTTGCCTTCAGAATGGGTGTCGACGTCAAACCGTTCTGACAGCACATGGTGGATGATCTTGCGCTCGCTTGCCGGCATCGGTTCGAGTGCGATCCGGCGGCCGGTGCGAACGGCCTGGTCGGCTTTGCGTTCCGCAAGCAGTTCAAGTGTCTCTTTGCGGCGGGCCCGGTAGTCGCCGGCATCCACGCTGACGAGCAGGAACTGCTTCGCCTTGTTGTTCGCCACGACCTGGACAAGCTGCTGCAGGGCGTTGAGCGTCTGTCCCCTCTTGCCGATGAGCAATGCTGCGTCAGGGCTATGAAGGCTGAATTCCAAGTTCTTTCCGTCCAGCATATGGACCACCTTGACGTCCTTTACGCCCATTCCGTCTGCGATCGCCTTCAGGTAATCCGCCGTTTCGGCAATGGCTTCATCCAGCTTGCGGATTTCCTGTTCCGGATCACGGGGTTCCGGCTCATCAGGTTGGAGCGGTTCAATCGGCTCGGCGGCAACAACCGGGCTGACCGGTCCGGTCACCTTGTCCGTGCGGCCGTCCGAAAGATCCGGAATCTCCGGTCCTTTAGGAGCATGCTCCATCTCGTCCGCAGGCTCTTCTTCCGCCTTTGCTTCCGGGGCCGGGTGCTCATCCGGCTTGACCGGTTCCATCGGCTCAGCGGCGACGACAGGCGGGGCCGGCAATTCATCCGGAGCGGCTTTTGCCTCTTCCGCATTGGGGCCCGCTTCCTTTTCCGCGCCGTCCGCCACGCTCGCATCGGCGGCCGAGACGCGCACCTTGGCGTCTCTGGCACCAAAGCCCAAAAACCCTTTTTTGCCTTCGTCAATGACGTCAATGTTCACTTCATCGCGGGCAAGGCCGAGTTCCTTCAGTGCATTGGAGACTGCCTGATCGACCGTTGCGCCCGTCGCGACCGTCTGCTTCATTTTTTCTTACCTCCCGATTTGGGGCCGCCTTTCTTTCCGCCGCTTTTTGCGGCTTTCGGCTGAGCGGCAGGCTTGTTGCCCGGCCGGCTTCCCCTGTTGGTTGCCGCGGAGGCCGCGGCCGGTGCCGTCTTTTTCTCCCACGGCTTGTACAGGAACAGGTTCGTAATGAAGGAGATGATATTTCCGACAATCCAGTACAGCGTCAATGCGGCCGGCAGGATTGTACCGATGAAGAAGATCATGACCGGCATGAAATACATCATGACCTTCATCTGCGGATTGTCCATCGCCGGGCCTGTGCGCAGCACGATGAACTGCATCGCAGCCGCAAGGAAAGCCAGAATGATGCTCGGTTCGGCAAGGTTCACTCCAAGGAAGTTACCGACCTCGATGCCCGGTGTCGCATTCATTCGGCTGATCGCATGGTAGAACCCGATGAGGATCGGCATCTGGATGATGACCGGGAAGCAGCCGGCGGCCGGATTGACTTTCCGCTCCGACATCAGCTGCTGGAATTCCTGCTGGTACTTCTGCTGAGTGACGGCGTCTTTCGACTTGTATTTTGCCTGGAGCGCCTTGATCTCCGGCTGGATCTCCTGCATCCGCTTCGAACTTTGCGTCTGCTTGATCATGAGCGGCAGCAGCACGAGCCGGATGATGATCGTCACGGCGATGATCCCGAGACCGTAAGTCCCGAGCAAGTTCTTGAACGCGGTGATGATGGAGACGAGCGGCCAGACGATGAAGCGGTTCCAGAACCCTTCGCTGTCCTCGTAGATCGGTTCCTTGAACTCGGTGCATCCCGCAAGGAATGAAGCGAGCAGGGCGACCATGAGAACAAGCAGTAACTTCTTCTTCAAAATCGTTCCCCCAGACTGATATCTTCTATTAGTATTGTGCGGGACGGGTGCTTCCCGTCCTTTCCCCTCATCGTACCACGGTTAAGGCCGGCGGTTCTACTTCTTTCTCAGCACTTTGGCGATGCGCATCACATGGATGAGGCTTTTCTTGGTCGTGTGGAAATCGATGGCCGCCGCCTGGTGGCGGGCGATGATGATATAGTCCATATCCGGCCGGAGATCATCTCCCAGTTCCAGAATCGACTGGCGGACATAACGTTTGATCCGGTTGCGAGTGACGGCGTTGCCGATCTTCTTTGAAACCGATATGCCGACCCGGAACTCTTCCTGTCCTTCTTTGCGCAGCGAATAAATGACAAACTGCCGGTTTGCAAATGACTTTCCCTTCTTGAAGACCTTCTGAAAATCTTCGTTCTTCTTTACCCGCTGGTGTTTATTCATGTCTCCCACACCCATCTGAATTTCTTTTTACTTCATTGGCAAGAAGCCGGCCGAAACGAAAAAAAAGACCACTGAGTGATCAGTGGACTTATGCTGAAAGTACTTTTCTTCCTTTGCGACGGCGTGCTGCGATCACGCGGCGGCCGCTCTTTGTTTTCATGCGTGCGCGGAATCCGTGTACTTTGCTGTGCTTACGTTTATTTGGTTGGTACGTGCGTTTCATCTATAAGACACCTCCTGGTCGTTGCCGATTAACTTCAGACAGTCTTGCATATTATAATTGAGCATCTTCCATCTGTCAACCATTCCCCAAGAAGACAGATCTGCTTCCTCTTCCGTGCTTGTCCTTCTTCTCAGACTTTTTTTCTCTCTCCGCGCCGCTCCGGCTCCCGGCAAAGTTATCCACGGTTATCCACCGTTCCTTCAAAACGCCCTGTGGGCACCATTCGACAGGAAAAAAGTTATGCACACCATTTATCGACAAGTTTCGCACAGCTCCACTGCCTGTGGATAAGGGAGTTGTGCACAGTTTCGGACCGTGTGGATAAGTGCCGCAAAGTGTTGTGCTTTCCGGTTTTTTTTGTTACGATGTTGGAGCATAACTTTTCTCCGGAAACAGCCGGTTAAATTCTTATCCACAATTGTTAATATGTTGTGGATAATTTTTTCCGCGTTTTTTGACAAGCCCTATCCACAGCCTGTGGATTTGTGAGCAAATTCGCCGGCGTGATTGATATTCCGACAAAATAACTAGTAAAGGAGGCTGTGTGTTGGAACAGTTCGAGGATTTATGGAACCAGGTGCTCGCCCGGGTGGAACAAAAGATTTCCAAGCCCAGTTTCGAGACGTGGCTGAAGTCAACCCGGATGGTCGACTACCGGGATGACACCGTCGTCATCGGGGCACCGAACTCATTTACGCGGGACTGGCTCGAGAACCATTACGTGCAGCTCATTGCCGGCATCCTCGCCGAATTGACCGGCGAAGACGTACATATCCGTTTCACCGTGCCGAAAGACGTCGATGAAGACCAGTTCAACATGCCAAAACCGAATGCAAAACCCAAAAACGGTCGCCACGTGGACCCGTCGCCGGGAATGCTCAACCCGAAATACACTTTCGACACATTCGTCATCGGCAGCGGCAACCGGTTCGCCCATGCCGCGTCCCTTGCCGTTGCGGAAGCGCCTGCGAAAGCGTATAACCCGCTGTTCATCTACGGGGGCGTCGGACTCGGCAAAACCCACCTGATGCACGCAATCGGCCATTACGTCCGGGAGCATAACCCGGATTCAAAGGTCGTCTATCTGTCGTCGGAGAAGTTCACGAATGAGTTCATCAACTCCATCCGCGACAATGAGGCGGTTGAATTCCGCGATAAATACCGCAATGTCGACGTGCTCTTGATCGATGATATCCAGTTTATCGCCGGAAAAGAACAAACCCAGGAAGAATTTTTTCATACGTTCAATACGCTCCATGAGTCGTCAAAGCAAATCGTCATCTCCAGCGACCGCCCGCCGAAAGAGATTCCGACGCTTGAGGACCGGCTGCGTTCGCGTTTTGAATGGGGATTGATCACCGACATCACGCCGCCTGATCTGGAAACCCGGATCGCCATCCTCCGCAAGAAAGCGAAAGCCGACGGGCTGGTGGATGTCTCAAACGATGTCATGCTCTACATCGCCAATCAGATCGACACGAACATCCGGGAGCTTGAAGGGGCGCTCATCCGGGTTGTGGCCTACTCTTCGCTCGTCAACGAAGACATTTCACCCCAGCTTGCGGAAGAAGCGCTGAAGGACATCATCCCGAATGCAAGGCCGCGCCAGGTGACGATCCTGGATATCCAAAAAGCGGTCGGGGAGCATTTCCATGTCCGCCTTGAGGACTTTGCAGCCAAAAAACGGACCAAGTCCATCGCGTTCCCGCGGCAGATCGCCATGTTCCTTTCACGAGAGCTGACCGAATCCTCGCTGCCGAAGATCGGCGATGAATTCGGCGGACGCGATCATTCAACGGTCATCCACGCACATGAAAAAATCTCAAAAATGCTGAAGGAAGACGAAAATCTCCAGCAGGATGTCAAGGAGATCAAGGCTGCCCTCGGCAAAAACTGAGTGTGGATAACCCGTTTTTTGCGTGCACGGCAGTGCACAGCTTATGCACATGTGGACAGCTTAGGAAGCCGTGGATCAAAGGGGCTTATCCACTTATCCACAGGCCCTACTACTATTACTATTATTCTTTTTACTTTTAAATTAAATATATACGCGGAGGTATGAAGATGAAATTTGAGATTGCGAGGGATCGGCTGATCGATGCACTGAACGATGTCATGAAGGCAGTCAGTTCAAAAGCAACGGTCCAGATCCTGACGGGGATCAAACTGGAAGTGGACGAAGAAGGCCTCCGGCTGACGGGAAGTGATTCCGATATTACAATCCGGACATTTGTGCCTGCAGAAGAAGACGGGGAACAGCTGATCCGAACTTCACAGGGTGGATCGATCGTGCTTCAGGCCAAATACTTCAGTGAAATCGTGCGCAAGCTTCCGACAAACGAAGTGGAGATTGAAGTGAGCAACCATCTTCAGACCCATATCAGGTCCGGAAAATCCGAATTCCATCTGATCGGCTCCGACGCGGAGGATTATCCGCAGCTTCCTGAAATCGACGACGATCGCCATTTCGCCATTCCCGGCGATTTGCTGAAGACGATCATCCGGGAAACGGTCTTTGCGGTATCGACTTCCGAAAGCCGCCCGGTCCTCACCGGCGTTCATTGGCAGGTGAAAGACGGGGAACTCGTCTGTGTCGCGACGGACAGCCACCGTCTTGCCCGGCGGAAAACCCGCCTGGAAACAGCGCCGGAAGACGAATACAGCATCGTGATCCCGGGCAAAAGCCTGCAGGAGCTCAATAAAATCCTTGGCGACTCAAGCGAACCGGTCGGCATCACCATGAGCAACAAGCAAGTGCTTTTCCGGGCAGGGCATGTCCTTTTCTATTCCCGGCTGCTGGAAGGGAACTACCCGGACACATCCCGCCTCATCCCCGCGGAATACAAAACGGACATCACCGTCAACGGCCGGACGCTTCTCCAGTCAATTGACCGCGCATCGCTTCTTGCGAGGGAAGAGAGGAACAATGTTGTCCGGTTCATGGCAGACGGAGGCAACACGGTGGAAATCTCCTCGAACTCTCCGGAAATCGGGAAAGTCGAAGAACTCGTCGAAACATCCGCCGTCGAAGGAGATGAGCTCAAGATCTCCTTCAGTGCCAAATACATGATGGACGCGCTCCGTGCGATCGAAGGGCAGGACATCGTCATCCGCTTCTCCGGAGCGATGCGCCCGTTCGTCCTTAAATCCGTCGACGACGACACACTCCTCCAACTCATCCTCCCCGTCCGGACTTACTAAGAAAAGCGGAGGGCGGCCGACGTGGGAAGTCAGCCGGAGTGGCTGCAAGGAGCCACAGGCATGACTGCAAAACCGGACAGGACGACTTGCGAAAAGGGACGGCTTTGAACGCCGTCCCTTTTGCTTATTTGAAAACTTTCGATAAGATAAAAAGAAAAGCGGAACGGAACAAGGAAAGGCGGCGATCGACCATGGAACAACTGTTAATCGAAAGCGAGTTCATCACGCTCGGCCAGGCACTGAAGATGACCAATGCCATCGGATCGGGCGGCATGGCCAAATGGTTCCTGTCAGAGCATGAGGTGTACGTGAACGGCGAGCAGGAGGGCCGGCGCGGCCGCAAACTGCGTGACGGAGATGTCGTCAACATCCCGGGCACAGGCAGATTCCGGGTGACGGGAGCGTCCGCGGGGCCAACAGATGCACATTGAGAAACTCAAATTAATCAACTACCGGAACTACGAAAAGCTGGAGCTTTCTTTCTCGCCGCAGATCAACGTGTTCATCGGCGAAAATGCGCAGGGAAAAACGAATGTCATGGAAGCGATCTACGTGCTGGCGATGGCCAAATCGCACCGGACGGCAAACGATCGCGAATTGATACGCTGGGGCGCTGATTATGGTAAAATAGAAGGAGTGGTGGAGCGCAAATACGGTCCGCTGCCGCTTGAGCTCATCCTTTCGAAAAAAGGGAAGAAGGCCCGGGTCAACCACCTGGAACAGCAACGCCTCAGTGACTATATCGGGCAGCTGAACGTCGTGATGTTCGCGCCGGAGGACCTGCACCTCATCAAGGGCAGCCCCCAGGTGCGCCGGCGTTTTTTGGATATGGAGATCGGGCAGGTTTCAAGGGTGTATCTCCATGACCTCCTTTCATTTCAGAAAGTGCTCAGGCAACGGAACTCGATCCTCCGGGCCAACCAGGGCAGAAAAGAACTGCAAGATGTGATGTTTGATGTCTATACTGACCAGTACATCGGGCTGGCGGTGCAGATTATGCGCAAGCGGTTCGCTTTTGCCGAACTGCTGCAGAAATGGGCGGAACCGATCCATGCGGGCATTTCACGCGGCAAGGAAGAACTCCGGGTGATCTACGAACCGCTGAAGGGGATCGACCCGGACCAGTCCCCCGAAGAAATGAAAGAGCGGCTCGGTGAAAAGCTCGCAGGACTGAGAAGCCGCGAACTCGAGAGAGGGGTGACGCTGGCGGGCCCGCACAGGGATGATCTGACTTTCCTTGTGAATGGGCATAATGTCCAGACGTACGGTTCCCAGGGCCAGCAGCGGACTGCGGCCCTTTCGCTGAAACTTGCGGAAATCGAGCTGCTCAAGCAGGAAACGGGGGAATCTCCGGTGCTTCTCCTGGACGATGTGCTGTCCGAGCTGGACGATTACCGCCAGTCCCATCTCTTGAATACGATACAGGGACAGGTTCAGACATTCGTCACGACGACGAACATCAGCGGCATCAACCACGAGACCATCCGGGAGGCCGATCTGTACCGGGTTGAGTCCGGCGCGGTCTCTGCGGAACAGAAAGACGTCTGAACACGCGGACGGGCATCGCCTGCCGCGGGTTTTCACTCATATAGGGATTGCTGCATAGTTTTTTTTGGGTCATGAAAGGGCAGGTGAGCGGAAATTGGCGATGGATGAAAACCATCTTCATGAGGATGATTACGGAGCGGATCAGATTCAGGTTCTTGAAGGCCTGGAAGCGGTCCGCAAACGTCCCGGAATGTATATCGGAACGACCAGTTCAAAAGGTCTGCACCATCTCGTCTGGGAAATCGTCGACAACAGCATCGACGAGGCGCTGGCAGGCTACTGCGATCACATCGAAGTCTATATTGAAAAAGACAACTGGATCCGCGTCCAGGACAACGGGCGCGGAATCCCGGTCGGCACCCAGGAAAAGACGGGACGCCCGGCGGTGGAAGTCATCATGACCGTCCTCCATGCGGGGGGCAAGTTCGGCGGAGGAGGATACAAAGTATCCGGCGGCCTGCACGGCGTCGGCGCCTCGGTCGTGAACGCCCTGTCGGAGCGGACCGAAGTGACCGTGGCCAGAGACGGGCATCTTTACTTCATCGCGTTTGAACGCGGCCTCATCAAGGACGATCTGAAGATCATCGGCGACACGGAAGAAACCGGTACGATGACCCGCTTCAAGGCGGATCCCGAGATCTTCACCGAAACGACGGTCTATGAATACGACATCCTGGCGCACCGTCTGCAGGAGCTGGCCTACCTGAACCGGGGCCTGCGCATCACGATCACCGACGAGCGCGGGGAAGAGCTGCGGAGCGACTCCTTCCACTACGAAGGCGGGATCAAGTCGTATGTCCAGCACATCAACGAAAACAAAGATCCGATCCATGAGGAGCCGATCTTCATCGAAGGTGAAAAAGACGGCATCTCGATTGAAATTGCGATGCAGTACAATGCAGGATATGCATCGAACATCTTTTCATTCGCAAACAACATCAACACGTACGAAGGCGGCACGCACGAATCCGGCTTCAAGACCGCTCTAACCCGGGTCATCAACGACTACGCGCGCAAAAACGGCCTGCTCAAGGACAATGATGCCAACCTGTCCGGAGATGACGTCCGCGAAGGGCTGACCGCGATCATCTCGGTCAAGCACCCGGATCCGCAGTTCGAGGGACAGACAAAGACGAAGCTCGGCAACTCCGAAGTGAGCCCGATCGTCAACACTCTCTTCTCGGCGGGCCTCGACCGGTTCCTGCTTGAGCATCCGACGGGCGCCCGGACGATTGTGGACAAGGGTCTCATGGCGGCGCGTGCGCGCATTGCGGCGAAGAAGGCCCGTGAATTCACGCGCCGGAAATCCGCGCTGGAAGTGTCCAGTCTGCCGGGCAAGCTGGCCGACTGCTCTTCGCGCGACCCGGCGATCAGCGAACTGTACATCGTTGAGGGCGACTCTGCGGGCGGATCCGCCAAAAATGGACGGGACCGCCATTTCCAGGCCATTCTGCCGCTTCGCGGGAAAATCCTGAATGTGGAGAAGGCCCATATGAACCGGATTCTCGGAAATGCGGAGATCCGGATGATGATCACGGCACTCGGCACGGGCATCGGCGATGAGTTCACACTCGAAAAGGCGCGTTACCACAAGCTCATCATCATGACCGATGCCGACGTCGACGGCGCCCATATCCGGACGCTGCTCCTCACTTTCTTCTTCCGTTTCATGCGGCCGCTCATCGAAGCGGGCTATGTCTATATCGCACAGCCGCCGCTTTATCAGGTGAAGCAGGGCAAGACGGTCGAATACTGCTACAACGACACCGAACTGCAAGAGATCCTGGGCCGCCTTCCGCAGGTGCCGAAGCCGGTCATCCAGCGCTACAAAGGGCTTGGGGAGATGGATGCGACGCAGCTGTGGGATACGACGATGGATCCCGAACACCGCACCCTGCTGCAGGTGTCCCTCGAGGACGCGCTTGATGCGGATGCAACGTTCGAGCAGTTGATGGGAGACGAAGTCGGACCGCGCCGGCAATTCATCGAAGAAAACGCGGAATATGTTAAGAACCTGGACATTTGAGGCTTTTTGAAAGGAGTCAACTACCATGGCAGACACGCCGAATCGTGGCGTCCAGCGCATCAATATCAGCACGGAGATGAAAACCTCGTTCCTCGACTACGCGATGAGTGTCATCGTATCGCGTGCGCTGCCGGACGTGCGGGACGGGCTGAAGCCGGTGCACCGCCGCATCCTGTACGCAATGCAGGATCTCGGGAACACGGCGGACAAACCGTACAAAAAATCCGCCCGTATCGTCGGCGACGTCATCGGTAAGTATCACCCGCACGGCGACAGCGCCGTCTATGACACGATGGTCAGGATGGCACAGGACTTCAACTACCGGTATATGCTCGTGGACGGGCACGGCAACTTCGGGTCGATCGACGGCGACTCGGCGGCAGCCATGCGATACACCGAATCACGCATGTCCAAAATCTCTGCGGAGATGCTGCGTGACATCAATAAAAACACGATCGACTACCAGGCAAACTACGACGGTCAGGAAAAAGAACCGATCGTCCTTCCGAGCCGGTTCCCGAACCTGCTCGTCAATGGTACGTCCGGCATCGCGGTCGGCATGGCCACCAACATCCCGCCGCACCATCTGGGCGAGACGATCAACGCCGTCCTCGCGCTTGCCGACAACCCGGCGATTACGACAGAGGAACTGATGGAGATCGTACCGGGGCCGGACTTTCCGACCGGCGGCCTCATCCTCGGCCGGAGCGGTATCCGCCGCGCCTACGAAACCGGCCGCGGTTCCATCCTGACGAGGGGCAAGGTCGAGATCGAGACGGCTTCCAACGGCAAGGAGACGATCCTCGTCCATGAACTGCCTTACCAGGTGAACAAAGCACGGCTTATCGAGAAGATCGCCGAACATGTCCGGGAAAAGCGGATCGACGGCATCACCGACCTTCGGGACGAATCCGACCGCAACGGCATGAGAATCGTCATGGAAGTCCGTCGGGATGCCAACGCGCACGTCATCGTCAACAATCTTTACAAGCATACCGCGCTGCAGACGAGCTTCGGCATCAACATGCTGGCGCTCGTGAACGGCCAGCCGAAGGTGCTCAGCCTGAAAGAGATCCTGTTCCATTACCTTGAGCACCAGAAGGAAGTCGTGACGCGCCGGACCCAGTTTGAGCTGAACAAGGCAGAGGACCGCGCCCACATCCTTGAGGGGCTGCGCATTGCACTCGACCATATCGACGAAATCATTGCGCTCATCCGGGCATCGAAAAACACCGAAGAGGCGAAGTCCGCGCTCATGGAGCGGTTCGAACTGTCGGAGCGGCAGTCCCAGGCCATTCTGGACATGCGGCTCCAGCGGCTGACCGGGCTGGAGCGGGACAAGATCGAAGAGGAGTACAAAGAGCTCCGCATCCTGATCGAAGAGCTGCGGGCTATCCTCGCAGATGAGCAAAAACTGCTTGAACTCATCAAAGAGGAACTGACGGAAGTGAAAGAGCGCTTCTCGGACAACCGACGCACGGAAATCACCTCGGGCGGCTCCGAAATGCTCGAGGATGAAGACCTCATCCCCGTCGAGAACTCCGTGCTCACCCTGACGCACAACGGTTATATCAAGCGCCTGCCGGCAAGCACTTACCGCAGCCAGCGCAGGGGCGGCCGCGGCGTGCAGGGCATGGGGACGAACGACGATGACTTTGTCGAGCACCTGCTTTACACATCCACCCATGACCGGATCCTGTTCTTCACAAACAACGGGAAGGTCTATCGCCTGAAAGGCTATGAAATTCCGGAGTTCAGCCGGACGGCAAAAGGGCTGCCGATCATCAACCTGCTCGGCCTCGACAAAGGCGAACAGGTGACGGCCATGCTCCGGGTGGATGAATACGAAGACGATGCCTTCCTCGTATTCACGACGAAATACGGCGTGGCCAAACGGACGCCTGTTTCCCATTTTGCCAACATCCGGTCAAACGGACTGATCGCCCTTTCGCTGAGAGAGGACGACGAATTGATTGCCGTCAAGATGACCGATTCACAGAAAGACATCGTCATCGGCACGCGCAACGGCATGCTCATCCGCTTCAACGAAGAAGATCTGCGGCCGATGGGGCGGACGGCAACAGGCGTCCGCGGCATCCGGCTGCGCGGGGATGACTATGTCGTCGGCATGGATGTGATCGAGGAAGGCCAGGAAATCCTTGTGGTCACAGAGCATGGATTCGGCAAGAGGACACCGGAGTCCGAATACCGGAACCAGTCTCGCGGCGGATACGGCTTGAAGACCGTCCATGTCACCGACCGCAACGGACCGCTCATTTCCATGAAGGCGCTCGACGGAACGGAAGACATCATGCTGATCACCATCCACGGCATTCTCATCAGGATGGATGTCGCGGACATTTCGGTCATCGGCCGGATCACGCAGGGGGTCCGTCTCATCCGTCTCGGCGAAGGCGAACTGGTCGCGACCGTCGCCAAGGTCGAGAAGGAAGAGGAAGAGGACATGCCGGAAGGCGAGATGGAAGACGTGCTGGAGGAACAGTTCGACGATCCGGAAAAACTCGAGCCCGAGTCGGCGGTCGAGGGAGAATTCCCTTCGATCGAAGAGGACGAAGAGGACTTCGGAGAACCGAAAGAGGATTTTGAAGAAGACCCGACAGAATAAGAGATGAACAAAAGGCGCCGGCGCATGAAGCCGGCGCCTTTTCCTATGTCTTGAACTTTTTTCACGGCAGGGGTTGCAATCGGCAGAACAGGCGAGTATACTTTGGAAGTTGCTTTTCGGAGCGGCCGTGCCGACTGGCAAGGATCTGCAGGAACAAAAAAGAGATAACTTTTTTGTTGACATTCCGAAACAACGATGTTAAGATAATAAAGCAGTCGAGTGAGAGAGACTGCAACGAACTGAACCTTGAAAACTGAACAGCAAAACGCTGATAAAATTGTTTCCGGATCCCGACCCCGTCGGGTGAACGAAACACATGATTCGGACATATCAAGCAGATATGCCAGCAACAAAGT
>NZ_JBHLWY010000047.1:0-12602 GCF_042432615.1 Bhargavaea ullalensis | reverse complement strand
CCGGAATCATCTCATCGCTTCATAAGCAGGTTTTTTATTAAATTGTCCGTTTTATAGGGTTCGGTTCACAAGTCCCAAGCCGGCTTTTATAGTTCTATTCACCGATCTCGGTTAATTCCACCGGGCCCTCTGTCGTCACGTTGACGCCTTCCGGCACGGTGAGCAGGTAAACCGGTGATTCCTGGATGCTCCAGCTTCCGGAGGATCCGCCTTTGAACAGGGGAACCGTCAAGAACGACTTGTCGATGCTCGCAATGTTGACCGGCCGGTAGTCACCGATCAGCAGGGTTCCTCTTGTCCGGTCGAGTACCGGCGGCTCCGGACCGGTTTCGGCCGATAAGTCATAGCCGTCGACGAGCAGTTCGGTCCGGTAGGCGGTGACGGTCAGTTCGCCGGGAATGCCTCTTCGGATGACGACCGTGGCCATTGTGTCGTTCCCTCGGCCGTTCGGATTTTCCAGGACAAGTTCTCCCCCTTCAAACGGAAACGTCTCTTCAAAGGCGATTTTCTCTTCCGGAACCGACTCCGGATCCCCTTCGTCCACCACCGTCTCATAAATATAGGGAGGCTGGTCGGTGCCTTCCCCCTCGCCGACATACGGCAGGCCTGTCTTGGCTCCGGCCGCGACCAACGCGACAGCCGCGCCGACCATGAGTAACGCCAGATAAGCGACGAACAGCAGATTGATGAGACGGCCGTTCGGTGCCGGGATCCTTTTCCTGAGCGGCGCTGCCAGCAGGATCAGAATGACGATGAAGGCGAACAGTGAAAAGTTGATCATGAGCCCGCCTCCTGTCTGTTTGAAGCGAGGACGGCGGCCAGAAAGAGAACGGCCGAAGAGGAGGCCGACTTGATCAGCAGAATAACAGGTTGTTCATTGCCGAACAGGAAGCGGCTGAAGCGGCCGAGCCATCGCAGTCCGGCATCATCAAGCACGCCAAGCAAGACCAGCCCGATCAGGAAGAGGCCGATGACGAGCAGCCGGGACAGCCCGATCAGCGTGCCGATCAGGTAACCGGCACCCATGAGCAGCAGGGAATACGACAGCAGGACCGTGAACATGGCGAGGGCGTAGCCTGCAAGCCCCCATTGTCCGAATTCGGGAAAAAGCACAGGCCGGCTTCCAAGCAGCGGGAGCAGAAGAACGGTCAGGCAGGCCATCACCGCCGTCAGGGAACCGGCAAACGTGAGCAGAGCCAGGTAGCCGATGTTCCCAAAGTGACGGGTGATCCGGTCGTTGGTGAAAACCATGTCGGCTTCAAACGAATCGCGGCCGGTTAAGTAAAGCGGGGCGAGAAATGCCCAGACGAGCGTCAAGACGACAATCACGTCAGTGTTGAAGGTCTGGATGTTGAGGGTCAAGTTGCCGAATGAGCCGTTGCTGCCGTTCTGTGCAGAAATGGCAATCAGCGTACCCGCGAGCTGCAAGGAGAGCAGGGAACCCATGATTCCCGGCCTTGAAGCCAGGTTACGGGCGATTTGCCGGGTGACGGCGGTTTTGCGGCTTATTCTCGCCGGATGGATCAGCGTAGACACGGTCGATTCCTCCTTCCGTTCCGCCTGTGGCGGCGATATAGGCGTCATTGAGCGACAGGGCAGAAACGGCAAGGTCTGTCCCGGCCGGTGCAAATAAAGTCATGCCCGGTCCGAGTTCGACGATGGCTTCTTCCATGCCGGGAAGTGACGGCCTTCTTAAGATGACGGTATGCCTTTCCGTCGCGGCGCTGACGGCAGAAGCGGGTCCGGATACTTTCTTGAACTGCCCTTTAAAGGAATCGGCTTCTTCATGACGGAGGAGCCGGCCCTTATGGAGGATGGCGATTTCCTCGAACAGCTCCTCAAGGCCCTGCAGCTGGTGCCCGGACACGATGATCATCCTCGGGGCTTCGATGAATTCCTTCAACAGCACGCTCGTCAGGTCTTTGCGGACGGCGGCGTCCATGCCGTTGAGCGGTTCATCAAGCAACGTGAGCGGACACCGGGCGGCCAGTCCGGCGATAAGGTTGAACGTGTTCTGCATCCCTTTGGAAAGGGCGGCATGCTTGGAATCGGAGGGCAGTGAAAAGTAATCGGCCAGTCTGCCCGCAAGCGCCCGGTCGAAATTCGGGTAGGCCCGGGCCAGTTCATCCAGGATCCCGCCGAGCGATAGCGTGTAGGGAAACCGGACGTCCTCCGACATGTAGATCGTATTGGCGGAGGCAAACAGGGAATTGAAAGCCGGTTCGCCGAATGCCCGGACGGATCCCGCGGTCGGCCGCAGGAATCCCGCCGCCAGCTTCATGGCTGTCGTCTTGCCGGCGCCGTTGCGTCCGAGAAGACCAATGATCTTGTCTCCTTCAAGCGTTAGTGTCAGTTCGCGCAATGCGGATGTGCCCAGGAATCGCTTTTCGGTTCCGTCAAATTCCAGCCGCTTCATTTCAGACCCTCCATTTCTTCTTTGATCATGGTGATCAGTTCTTCATCGCCAATGCCGAGAATCCGGGCTTCATGGACCGTTTCCCGGATCATCTCGAGCATGGTGCCACTCCGTCTTTTCTTCATGATGAGTTCTTTGGCCCCTTCCGCGACAAACATGCCCAGCCCGCGCTTTTTGTAGAGGATGTCCTCGTCCGCGAGAAGGTTCAGGCCCTTTGCGGCGGTTGCGGGGTTGATGGCATACAGTTCGGCGAGCTGATACTGGGAATACACTTTTCCGTGTTCGGGGAAAGAGCCGGCGATGATGCCTTCCTCGATCCAGTCCGCCAGCTGTCGGTAAATCGGGGCGTTGCTGTCCGGATTGATTTTCACCGGGTCACCTCCGACTGATTTGGTGCATTACTGTTGTAATGTACTATATGCCATACCACCAGCCATTGTCAATGATTCAAATGCAGAAAAGTTAAAACACGGCGCTATGCCGAAAGTTCGGAATATGGCATAATGAAAGTCGGTAAATGATTCGAAGAACGAAAGAATTTGAGGTGATGACTGCTTGAAAACAGTGTTTTCTTTTGCGTTGAAATATAAATGGCCAATCGCCATTGCGCTCGTCCTCATGCTGGTGGAGCTCGGCGTCGAGCTCGTACAGCCGCTTGTCATCCAAAGAATCATCGACGACGGGATTTTGCAGGGGGACTCCGGCACGGTCTGGCTGTGGGGCGGTGTCATGGCCGGTCTGGCGTTCGCCGCTTTTTTCTCCGGCGTGACGAACTCGTATTTCGCGGCACATGCCGCTCACAGCTTCGGATTTGATCTCCGGGTGGCACTGTTCAAGAAGATCCAGTCGTTCACGATGTCGACGTTCCTCCGTTTCCCGCAGTCGGGGCTCCTGACGAGGATGACGAGCGACATTACGATGGTGATGAACGTGCTGTACATGAGCCTCCGGATCATGCTCCGGGCTCCGCTCGCCGCGGCCGGTGCGCTCATCATGTCGTTCATCGTGAATCCGAAGCTCGCGCTTTTTCTCATGATCGGCGTGCCGTTCCTCGTCGTGTTCCTCGTGTTCATGGTAAGGAAAGGCGTCGCGTTGTTCGGAAAGGTGCAGCGCCGGCTTGACCGGGTGAACCGGGTCGTCCAGGAAAACCTGCAGGCGGTCCGTCTTGTGAAGGCGTACCTCCGGGGCGCCTATGAATCTTCCCGGTTTTCAAAGGTGGCGGATGCGCTCCGGTCGGATACGGTGTCCGCGGTCCGGCTCATGGAGCTTGTTCTGCCGGTGTTGTTGTTCGTCATGAACGCGAGTCTGCTGGCTGTGCTCTGGTTCGGCGCCTCTCAGGTGCGTGCGGGAGATGCACAGGTCGGGGAAGTGGTGGCGATCGTCAACTACGCCCTCCGGATGACCGGGTCGTTCTCGATGTTCTCGTTCATCATCGTGGCTTATTCCCGGGCGAAGGCATCCGCGGACCGGATGGAAGAGATTCTGCTTGCGGACGGCGGTTCGGAAGAGGCAGAGCGGGGAAGCGGCGAAATGCCGGCAGGGGATCTCCGGTTTGACCATGTTTCATTTAAATACGAAGGATCGGACAAAGGGGTGCTGCACGGCGTCAGCTTCCATGTCCGCCCTGGCGAGAAGCTCGCCATCATGGGGGCGACGGGCGCGGGCAAATCCACGCTGCTCAATCTGATTCCGCGGTTCTTTGATCCGACGGAAGGCAGGATTCTGATCGACGGCCGTGACATTGCCGGCTGGCCGCTGAAGGACCTGCGCGACGCCATCGGCTACGTGCCGCAGCAATCGATGCTGTTCACCGGCTCGATCCATGAAAACCTTGGCTGGGGGGATCCGGAAGCGGGGCTGGACGAGTTGGAGGAGGCGGCAAGAAAAGCGCAGATCCACGACTCGGTCGAGCGGTTCCCGGATCAGTACGGGACGCGGGTCGGCCAGAAGGGCGTGAACTTGTCCGGCGGCCAGAAGCAGCGGCTGTCGATCGCCCGCGCGCTCGTCCGTCGTCCCTCGATCCTGATCCTCGACGACAGCACGTCCGCGCTTGACGTGAAGACGGAAGCCGCACTGTGGGAGGCGCTCGAGAAGGAGCGGGCGACGATGCTCGTCGTCACGCAGAAAGTCGCCACGGCTGCCGGTGCGGACCGCGTGCTTCTCATGGACGAGGGCCGCGTGGCGGGCTACGGCACGCATGAAGAGCTGCTTGGACAGTCGGAACTGTACCGGAATATCGTTGAATCACAGGCGCAGCATGAAGGGGAGGTGGACGGCGATGCCTGAATTCCTGAAGCGGCCGTTCGGCTATGAACCGATCCTGACGAAAGGAGACCTGAAAAAACCGGCGCATAAAAAAGGCGAACGGCCGGACAACTGGAAAGGCGTGCTCCTGCGCATCTGGAAACTCGTCGATGAACAGCGGGCGCTCCTCGTGACCGTGCTTGCACTTGTCGTCGTGTCTTCCGGGCTGTCGATCCTCGGTCCTTATCTGGTCGGCCATATCGTCGACAACTATATCGTCGCCGGCCGGTTCGGCGGATTCGGCAAAATGGTCGCAGCCCTGCTTGCCGTTTACTTCGGCCTGTCGGTCTCCATGTATCTGCAGAGTTTCTGGATGATCGGCATTTCGCAACAGGCGGTCTACAAGATGAGGGCGGGGCTGTTCAGCCATTTCCAGCGGCTGCCGGTGAAGTTTTTCGACCGGCGGCAGCACGGCGAACTCATGAGCCGCATGACGAACGACATCGAAAACGTGAGCCAGACACTGAACAACTCGTTCATCCAAGTGTTCTCGAGTGTGCTGACGCTCGTCGGGACAGTCGTCGTCATGCTCAGCCTGAGCCCGCTGCTCACACTGCTGACGATGACGATCATCCCGGTCATGTTCATCGCCGTCCGGTGGGTCACCCGCCGGACCGGCCGTTTGTACAAAGCCCAGCAGAAAGCGGTCGGCGAACTGAACGGAATGATCGAGGAATCGGTTTCCGGCCAGCGCATCGTCAAGGCGTTCTCACAGGAAGACCGGGTCATGGAAGAGTTCATCGAGAAAGGCGAAAACCTCCGCCGCACCGGCTTCTGGGCGCTGACTTACGCGGGGTTCATCCCAAAAGTGATGAACCTGCTGAACAACGGGGCGTTTGCGATTGTTGCGGGTGTCGGAGGAATCCTGGCACTCCGCGGCGACGGAATCGTCACGATCGGGACCATCGTGATCTTCACCGAATATGCGCGCCAGTTCACCCGTCCGCTCAACGACCTGGCCAACCAGTTCAACACCGTCCTGTCGGCAATCGCCGGCGCAGAGCGGGTGTTTGCAATCATGGACGAGCCGGAAGAGCGCGATGACGCGGTGGAATACGGCGACCTGGCGCTCAGGGGGGAGGTCGAATTCCATGATGTCTCATTCGGCTACGACCCGGAAAAAAGCGGTTATCAGGCGAAGAACATCAGCTTCCGTGTCCGTCCGGGCGAAGCGGCCGCTTTTGTCGGGGCGACCGGCGCCGGTAAAACGACCGTCATGCAGCTGCTTGCGAGGTTTTACGACGCAAATGAAGGACAGATCCTGATCGACGGCATCCCGATCACAGACCTGCCGAGGAAGACCCTTCGGAGCCAGATGGCATTCGTCCTGCAGGATCCGTTCCTGTTTGAGGCGAGCGTCATGGAAAACATCCGCTACGGCCGGCTGGACGCGACCGATGAGGAAGTGATCCGGGCGGCGAAAGAAGCAAACGCCCATGACTTCATCATGAAGCTTGACGACGGCTATGAAGAGGTGCTGTCCGCGGATGGCGGCGAGATCAGCCAGGGGCAGAAGCAGCTCTTGTCGATCGCCCGGGCACTTGTCGCAGATCCGGTGCTGCTGCTGCTCGACGAAGCGACTTCATCGATTGACACCGTCACGGAAATGAAGATCCAGGAAGCACTCGAGCGCCTGATGGAAGGCCGCACGAGCTTCATCATCGCCCACCGGCTCAACACGGTGCGCCAGGCGGATCTCATCTTCGTCATGCAGGACGGCCGCCTCGTCGAATCCGGACCACAGCAGGAACTGATCGAAAGCCGAGGTTTGTACTACCAGATGCTCAAAGGCGACGAAATCGGCGGCGATGAGGAAGAGTGAAAAAGCCCGGAGCGGGGGGAGCTCCGGGCTTTTTGATATGCAACAAGGGCATGGGCGGGGGACCGGCCAGAAACATGAAAAGAACGCGGAAAAGCCCGGGAGTCCGGCATTCTTGCCCGTGCCGCCTGCCGAGTGATACAATGAGGGAACGCCACAAAAGCAAAGAGTGATCAATGATGATTCGTGTTAATCTCACCGGCAAATCAAATCCTTTTGAAATTCCAACCCCTTGACTGGACACCAGTCAAGGGGTTTTGTTGCCCATGAGAAAGAATCAGACGGGAGGGCAATTCATGAGCCAAGTCACGGCACCGAATACATTTATTACGGGCTGGATCAGCCTGATCAGCAACATCATCCTGACGATCCTCAAGATTGTCGTCGGCACCCTCTTTCATAGCCCGGTTCTTCTGGCAGACGGCTACCACAATGCCGGTGATGTGGTGGCGAGTGCCGCGGCGCTGACATCGATGCGCATTTCCCAGCGGCCGGCCGATGAAGATCATCCGTACGGACACGGCAAAGCCGAGGTCATCAGTTCGGCCATCGTGGCCATCATTCTGGGACTGGCAGCCCTTTACATTGCTTACGAATCGGTGTCCGCTTTTTTTGCGGAACCCGAAAAAGCGAGCATCATTGCATTTTCCGCAGCGGTGATTTCACTTGTGTGGAAACAAATTTTATATGTATACACGCTTAAGGTCGGCAAACAGACAAGCAGCAAAGCGCTCATCGCCACTGCCTATGACCATCTTGCGGATGTCTACGCATCATTGGCGGCAGTGCTGGGGATCGGACTGGCGCTCACCGGAGAATTGCTTCAGGTGAAAATTCTTGGATACGGCGATCCCGTTGCGGGACTGATCGTGACTGCGCTCGTGTTCAGACTGGCATTCGGCATGGGGAAGGAAGCGCTGGACATACTCATGGAAAAAAGCGTCAGCCAGGAACGGCTGGACAGTTTTGCTTCTCTGATCTTGACGATTCCAGAAGTGAAAAGAATCGACCGCCTGCGTGCCAGAGACCATGGCCACTATGTGCTGGTGGATCTCCGGATCAGCATTCCCGGCGAGAAAACGATTCAGGAAGGCCACGATATGATCCGGGAGATAAAGAAAACGGTCATTGAGCATCATCCGGATGTGGATGAAGTTCTGATTCATTTGAACCCCTGGTATGAATCCGAAGAATGACAGGGATGATTGAACCAAAATGGAGACTGCCACAGGCAGTCTCCATTGGTCTTTAGATTGAAGTTTGCAACTGCCGTCCTAGTCTCCGGCGACGGACGGCTTCGGCTTTTTCTTCGGGCGAAAGCCGCCGAGAAGCAGTTTGCCGTACGGAATGAACTTCTGCAGGGCGATCGAGACGAGAATCGGCAGCACAAGGCCGATTGCCGTGAATCCGATGAGCCCGTAGGTGAAGAAATCATTGAGCACGATGTCCGCGAAAATGTGCAGATACATGACGGAGATCGAGTGCTTCTCGATTTTCTGCAGCCAGGTGAGCGGCATTTTCGCAGTGAGCCGCTGGAACAGCCCGATGATGACGACCGTGCAGGAAATCGGAATGATTAAGTCCAGGAAGAAATGGTCATAACGAAGGAATTTCATGCTGAGCCGGTAGTCGAACACGCCGGCCGCATCCATGATCAGGCAGGCGGCCGCCGTCACAACGCCTGCGGTGAACCACTTCCGGGAAATATCCATCCAGAACGTCTTCAAATAATAGCCGAGCGCGAAATAGACGGCTGCCATAAGGGCGACGTCAATGTTCCAAGGAAGCGGAATCTGTTGCGCGGCCTCCACCGTCCCGCCGCTCAGCGCATACTTGGCGAAGAAGCTCTCGGCATGCGCCGCCACATAAAAGCCGGCGATGACGGCAAGCTGGGCTTTGCGGCCGAGGTGGCGGGTGAGCGCCGTGAAGATGATGAATACGGCGAACAGGGTTGTGACGAACCAGAATACGCCGTAAGCGCCGCGGACGAACCGGCCGCCGACAACGAGCGTCCACAGGTCGTTCAAGTACCAGTGGAGATCGGTGTTGCCGTATCCGAGTTCCATGCCGTAACGCATGAGCGTGATCAGGAGAAGGAAGAATAAATACGGAACGATCAGCTGCATGAACCGCTTGCGGATCGATGCACCCGCTTCTGCACGGGTTTTTGCCTCTTTGAAGAACAAGCCGCTCATCAGGAAAAAGGCAGGCATGTGGAACCAGTAAATATATTTGGAGAGCGGGAAGTCAAGTTCTCCGGGATAGTGTCCGATCACGACGAGAATCATGAGGAATCCCTTCGTGACATCTACCCATGTCAGTCGTTTTTTCGCCATGATGCAAGACCTCCGGATGTCAGACTGTGTAAATGGTTCTCATAATAGATTACCGAAAAATGAGTGTTATAAACCGGCAAGTCAGCGGAAATTGAGGGACGGAATATCGTTTAATCCTTTATTTTACATGAAAAAACCCGCACAGCCGCGATTTGCGGGCATGTGCGGGTGATTCGGGGATTATTTATTTTCTTCGATTTTCATTGTCTTGCCGTCGTCAAATTCAATTTCCAGATCGAATTTCGAGTAATCCTTGACATCGAGTGCCTGAAGGATGTTCTGCTTTACTTCATCCTCGCTCATCTGCTGATCAAGGATGATGTCCTTGAACAGCTTGTCGAGTTCATCGATCGCTTCTTTCTGATTTTCATCGTTGTCGTAGTCGACGCCCTGCAGTGTGTTTTTATAATCCGCTTCGAATGTCCCGTCTTCGTCCGTCTTGTAATCCGCATCGACCGCATCCTCGCCGTCTACCTCGATTTCAAGATCAAAGACTTTGAAGCCGTAGCCCTGCTGCGTCTCCTGCATGCCTTCATCACCCTTGCCGCCAGCCGGGTTCTCGCCCGCCGCGTTATTGTCAGGCGCTTCTTCCGTCGTATTGCCGGTGTCTTCTGTTGTGGCCGAGTTGTCGTTTTTGTCGTTGTTGCCGTTGCCGCATGCGCCGAGGACGAGTGTCCCGGAAAGCAAAGTCAGGCCGAGCAGTCTCAGTTTCATGGTTGCACACCCTTTCGTTATCCCTTTGTCTTTATCTTGCCTAAAATGACCGTTTCTAAACCGTGGCGGATGGCGGAGAAGTTCCCGATGTGGGATAATCAACGCAAACTCCGGGCGCTCGGCCCGGCAGGAAGGATGAGGGGAAATGGAGATCTTTGCACACCGCGGGGCTTCCGGAAGCTGTCCGGAAAACACAATGGCGGCTTTCAGGAAGACGGCAGGACTGGCGATCACCGGAGTGGAATTTGATGTCCATCTGACGGCGGACGGCGAACCGGTCGTCATCCATGATGAAACGGTCGACCGCACGACGGACGGCAACGGAATGGTGAAGGATCTGACGCTATCGGAAATTAAAAAACTGGATGCGGGCTCCTGGTTTTCGCGGGAATTTGAAGGAGAGAGGATTCCGACGCTCATGGAAGTGCTTGCATTGTTTGAGCATACGCCTCACCGTTTGAACATTGAGCTCAAGTCGGACGTTTTCCCGTATCCCGGCATGCGGGAAAAAGTCATCGCAGCCGTGCGGGAATTCGGCCTGGAGCAGCGGGTCATCCTGTCTTCGTTCGATCATGAAACGATCCGCGAGGCGAAGCGGGAAGCACCGGAGATCGAAACCGGCGTCCTGTTCATGGAAATCTTGGCGGACGGTCCGGGCTACGCCGCTTCAATCGGAGGGGATGCCCTGCACTCGGCCATTCCCTATGCCGTCCGGGAATCCGGACAGCGCGCAGCCGCCGAAGGGGCGGTCATCCGCGTGTTCACCGTCAACAGCCGGGAACATGCGGAAATGGTCCGCCGCTCGGGCGCACGCGCCATATTCACGGATCATCCGGAAGAAATGGCCGGGCTGTTCGGAGGCTGAGCGAATGAAAAAAAGCAGCGCGGCCCGGAGATGGGCGGCACTGCTTGATTGGTTGGAATGAAAAGATGAAGGCATTCGGTGAAATTCACCAGACCGCCCGGTGCTCTTCAGAAGAGCCGAGCAGTTTGACGATGTGAAGGTCCATATGAGGATCCTGGAGCCGGAGCCATCCACTGAAGTAGCCGATCAGCTGATGGACTTCCGAGCGGACGAGCCGGACGTCGGTGCCGGCGGTCCGCTCGAAAAACGGGGTGAACGTGAGGTCAACCGTGCGCGAGAATTTCGTCCGGATGCGCCATGGCTTCATGAAATCTTCCGGGTCGTATTCGAACAGCACATCCTCGCTGATTTTGAACATCTTGCCGTCAAGGAAAACCGCGTTTTCCGTCATCCCGGTTCCATCTGTCCATTGTCCTCCGAAGTTGAGGCCGATCCGGCGCCGGCCGTATCGTTGTGAAGCCATCGCCCAGTTCGAGACGGCCTTGCGCGGCCAGATGCCCCGGCCGAAATCAAGGACGGCGAAACTTTCGTCGCGCGTCAGCTCGTACCGCCGGTCGCCGAGGGACACGAATCCTTCGGTCGGGAGCAGATGATGCTTGGCGGTGAACTGGAACTGCCTGCGGTTCCACGGCACGACGACATTCAGGGACTCGTCGCCGGGCAGGTGGGTGATGAGCAGATCGGCATGCAGCAGTTCGCCGTCAAAGTCGGGCACCGTTACAAGCAGCCGGGTGCTGTTTTGGGCGTAAAGCATCTGGATGTTCATATCCGGATGGGTGAACGACACATTCCCGTGGACGTCGTCGGGCATGAACACATTGCGGCCGATCGGGATGGTGACGGTCTTTTCGAAGAAGCGCTGGGTTTCGTAGTGCAGGAGGTAGACGAAACAGACCGCCGCATAGTCCAGATGCACAACGGTTGCCGAAAACAGCACTTCGTCGCCGAACACACACCAGTAGTTCCAGCGCTTTTTCTTCAGATAGTTTTTCGCAAGGTTGCCGGTGATGATCGGGCTCCGGGCGAAGCCGATCGCATCGGGGTTGACGGTGCCGTCCGGGTTCGAAAGCCGGACAGGCTCCGTGATTTCACGCTCAGCGTGCTGCATGGCGACCACCTCAATTTCTATGTTGTCAACGAATCGATTGTCTGGTATACTCTTCATTGTACCAAACAAACGGGGCATTAGCTCAATTGGGAGAGCGTTGCGCTGGCAGCGCAGAGGTCAGGGGTTCGAGCCCCCTATGCTCCATCAGAATGAACCGCCGGATTCTCTTTTTAGAGAGCCCGGCGGTTTTTGTCGTGGTCTGGGTAAGGCGGATCCGCCAGTCACAGGAATTCGCCCGCTTCCTGCAAGGTCTCCTGTGATGAGTCGTACGGGTCGGGCCGTGAACCGTACGGATGCAGCGTTGAGCCGTACGGTTCGGCCCCTGAGCCGGACAGGTTTAATTTCCCACCGGCCGAACCAGCCGGATTTGACTGAGGAATCATAGCCTTTTCCCCGGCAACATAGGTTAAGGGGAGGAGGTGCGGGGCTGGCTGTCTATGACCGGGAAGCGGCCGTCGCGTATGCGAACCGGTGGTGGGATGACTACAATCCGGCGTATCCGAAGTTTGCGGTCGACTGTACGAATTATATTTCACAATGCCTCCGGGCGGGCGGGGCGCCGATGCGGGGAGCGCCGAACCGGGAGAAGGGTTGGTGGATCGGGGGAGGAAGCTGGAGTTTCAGCTGGAGCGTTTCGCATTCGCTCCGCTGGTATTTGGCGGGGTCGGACCGGGGACTCACCGCGAAACAGGTCGGATCCGCGTCGGAGCTTGAGCCGGGGGATGTCATTTCCTATGACTTCGAAGGGGACGGGGTGTTCAACCACACCACGATCGTCACGTCGGTCGTCGACGGCGTGCCGTATGTGAATGCCCATACGTACAACGTGAAGGGGAGGCACTGGGCCTACAAGGATTCCTACGCCTGGCGGCCGGATGCAACCTATGTGTTTTGGAAGATCAGTGACCGGTTCACTTAAATCAAAACCGCTTCCGCCGTATGTGGCGGAAGCGGTTTCAGACTGTAGACAAAACGGACCCAAAAGAAATCTTTTGGGGTCGTTTTGTCATTTTAATGGATATTTCGCATGTTCTTGCCCA
>NZ_JBHLWY010000046.1:0-35414 GCF_042432615.1 Bhargavaea ullalensis | reverse complement strand
TGGAAGTTTGCGTGCCTTTTTTATTTAGAGGTATTGTACCTATACCCCAACTAACATTGTAGAGCCAATAAAAAAAGCCTGCACCCGGCACGGAACCAATCAAAGCAAAAAGCGAGATTGCGGCCCGTTAAACGGATGCAATCTCGCCTGTTTTTTTTTTCGTGTCCGGTTTTCACAGCCTGACGAGCAGATGGACACCGGGCTCTTTGGGTGCCCGTGCGATCAGTTCATCGAACAGGCCGGGGCCGTATTCATTCAGGATCTGGAACGGCGTGTATTTCCTTTCCTGGAAGCCGCCTTCGGGAAGGAGCTCCGCTTCAAGCAGCTCAAAGCGGGAAAGGGTCGTCTCGTGTTCGAGCAGCAGCGAATCCCGGATTTGGTTTTTCAGCCAGCCGAACTGGCGCTCATGGTATTCCATGTTCGTTTCGGCCAGTCGCGAAAGACCCCGGCCCTTGCCTTCCAGCATGCGTGCAAGCTTCTCGTAACCTGAGGCCAGCTGTCCGGCAAGACGGTCAATTTCTTCTTCGGCCCCATGGTCTTGGATCCGGGCGAGGAAATCCGCCCGCCCGGCGCCTGCTGCCCCTTTCAGGACATCTTCGGCCGCAAGACCGGTTTCGCCCAGCAGGCAGTCCGCCCGCCGGGTGACGAATGTGAACGAGGACCGGAGTTCGACGACGGGCATCCGGATGCCCATCGCATGAAAGGCCGGGCGCAGAAGAGACCAATAGGCAATCTCTCCCGCTCCGCCGACGAATGCGAGCACCGGAAAAACGAGGTCCTGCATGACCGGACGCGTGACGACATTGTTGCTCAGCCGTTCCGGTGAAGTTTCCGCCACTTCCAGCAGGTCATCCGTGCTGAAGGACAGTCCGGCCTGCTCATTGTGGAACCGGCCGTCTTCCCGCATGAGAAGATGGCGCTCCCCGTCCCGGACGAAGAACAGATTTGCCGCTTCCGGCTCCGCTCCGACAGGCGCGCCGTATCCTTCTCCGGAAAACCGGCGTTCGGTCTCCGCAACGCCCTTTGCGATTTCTTCGGCACGGCTGATCATGCCGGAGAAGTGGGAGCGTTCAAGCCGCCGGATTCCCGGATCGGCGGCATCCATGAGCAGCAGCCCATACTCTCCGAGAAGGCGGTTTATAAGAGATGCGAAGAAGTCCGAGAACGAAACGCTTCCTTCCATGCAATCCTCTGCCATTTGAAGAAGGCCTGCGGAATGCTCGGTCTCGCCGTAGTCCCGGAACACTTCCCGGATGAACTCTCCCATGAGTGACTTGTCAAAACCGGTGGCGGACGCCATCGTCTTGAGGCCCGGGACCATCGGGAACTGGCGCTTTACAAGCCGGCCTCCGCTGATGACATTCACGTGGTTGATCTCCGCCAGGTCATGGTCTTCGCCGGCAATCCAGAACACCGGGACGACCGGCGTGTCCAGCAATCGGCGCAGGCGCTCCGCCTCCAGGATGACGGTGATCGCCTTGTTCAGCGAATAAAGCGGGCCGGTCAGGATCCCGGCCTGCTGTCCGCCGATGACGACAGGCGCCCCGGTGCGCAGTTCGTCCAGATGCGTCCCGGTCTTTTCGGTTATGCCGATCGGGTCCATGTATGCACGGACGGCATCCGCAAGCCCCTCCCGGTCAAAGTCGCGGTCCTGCAGTTCGGCAAGGCGCGCCCTGAAGCCGGCCTCGCTCTGCGGATAGTCAAAATATGTATTGATGAATTTCCCGCCGCCCGCATAGGCCTTTGTGACCGGGCTGGCCGCCGGGATGTCAAGACATTCGATTTCCATGATGCAGACCCCATTTTCCTTATAATCGTTCCCGATTATAGCATTACAAGCCGTCCAAATTGAAAAGTTCCGCTCAACGGGCTGTATATTCCCAGACTGACCAACCGGTGCCCGCGATCATGAGCATCCCGTAAAGAAGCGCACAGAGAAGGAACAGGACGCGCCAGATCTTCCTGAGGAGCGGAATGATTTCCAGCTCCGTCTGCGTCCGCCGCTCCCGCCAGGTCATCGCCAGCGCCAGCAAAGTGACCGCGATGGCAAACGGGAAGCCGATCTTGATCCCGGCGAACGTGCGGACTACGATCGGGACGGCGGGCAGCAGAAAGAGCGTCGTCACATCCGCGGCGCGGCTCAGCCCCTTTGCCGGGTCTTTTTGCAGCCGGGTGAAGACGATGAACAGGACCATGAACAGGATCGGCGGAAACGCAAGGAGGAAACCGGCCGCGGCAAACAGGAACTCAGCCATCCGATTCCCTCCGTTCCAGGAACGCGGTCATTTCTGCAATCCCCGACAAAAGCGGCAGCCGGCAGCCCCGCCGCGCCGCTTCCTCGATGAGGCCGCCAAGTATGGCGTCCGATTCCGTGCGCCGTCCGCTCTTGATGTCGGCCAGCATGGATGATTCGTTTCCGGCCGTCCGCCGGCAAAGATCGAAGACGGACTCCAGACTCACGCCGTCCGCAACGTCCGGAAACGCGCCGGACAGCTCCGCATGAAGCATTCCGGCAAGCCGGCCGAGTTCCGCGGATTCCGCAATTTCTCCGTTGCGGACGCCGAAAATGGCCGTGACCGGATTGATGATGGCGTTTTTCAACGCTTTTGAAAACAATAGCCGGAATGCATCTTCTTCAAGCCGGACCGGAAACGAGGCGGTGTCGGCAAGTGCCAGTTCCCGCAGGATGGCGCCGTCCCCCTTCCCGGGCGCAATCCGCAGCGGGCCGGTCCCCGTGTGGCGGACCGCCGTTTGGCCCGTTTTCATCGCCCCGTGTTCCACGGAGGCGAAAGCCGAAGACGGATTCGGCAGGCTTTCGGCCATAGTGAGATGTGCGACACCGTTCTGGACAAACAAAAGCGGCGACGAAGCCAATCGGCCGCCGGCTGTTTCCAGAAATCCGGCGAGGTCATATGATTTCATCGCCAGGATGGTCAACTCCGCGTTGCTCCATTCACCCGGAGCTGCCGTGGCTTCCACCTGAAAAACTTTTTTCTCCCCGCTTCTTTCCACAGTTATGCCTTCTTGGCGCAGCAACGCGGCCTGTTCCGGGGAACGGGTGAGCATCCGGACATCAAACCCGGCGTCCGCAAACCCGGCACCGAGGAGCAGGCCGATCGCGCCCGCCCCCGCAATATTCAGTTTCATCGCTCCGGACACCCCTTTGTTTTGATCGGCATCCGAATTCCGGTCCGCAACGAAAAACAGGAACGCCGGGAGACGCCTGCCCGAGCCGGCCGCCGCGGCCCCTCCCCGTCCGGGAGAGCCTGGGCGGCCGGTCTGCAGTGCGTGACCAGAGTTCCTGCCTGTTGGATGTTGTTTGGTTGTCGGCACAGTATTCGGACAGCCCCTGATGGTTTGATTATACCGGATTCACCGGGTGCTTGCGAAGGGGTGCCGCCTTTTCTTTCGTGGAATACAGCTCGAATCGGTCTGCAAGCTCGCTGCGCAGATGTTCCGGTGCCACGATGTCATCGATGATCATCTCGGAGGCCAGCTTGTAAATATCGATCTGCTCCTGATACTCCCTGCGCTTTTCCTTGATGAACTCGATGCGCTCTTTCGGGTCTTCGATCGCCTGGATGCGGTTCGAGTAGACGGCGTTGACCGCCGCTTCCGGTCCCATCACGGCAATCTGCGCGGTCGGCAGCGCGATGCACGCGTCCGGCTCGAATGCAGGTCCTGCCATGGCGTACAGGCCGGCACCGTAAGCCTTGCGGATGACGACCGAGATCTTCGGCACAGTGGCGGAACTCATCGCGGACAGGAACTTGGCCCCGTGCCGGATGATGCCCGCACGCTCGACCTTCGTTCCGATCATGAAGCCCGGAACATCTGCGAGGAACAGCAGCGGGATCGAGAACGCATCGCACAGCGAGATGAACTTCGCTCCCTTGTCCGCGGAGTCGACGAACAGGACGCCCCCCTTCGCCTTCGGCTGGTTGGCGATGATGCCGACCGTCCGGCCTTCGATCCGGGCGAGGCCCGTGATGAGCTCGGGAGCGAACAGCTTCTTGATCTCAAAAAAGCTGCCTTCATCGATCAGGGAGTCGATCGCTTCCTGCATGTCAAACGGCGCATTCTGGTTTTTCGGGACGATTTCGCCGAGCGGGCGGCCTTCTGCCGGAGCTGCGGCTTCCGCCATTGCCGGCTTTTCCGAGAAGTTCTGAGGGAAATAGCCAAGGTACCGCTTCGCCGCCTCGATCGCTTCCTGTTCGTCGGCCGCCAGCAGGTCGCCGCACCCGGAGACGGTACAGTGCATGCGTGCGCCGCCCATTTCTTCCAACGTCACTTTTTCCCCGATGACCTCTGCAGCCATTCGCGGCGAGCCGAGGTACATCGACGCATTGCCGTCAACCATGATGACGATGTCGCAAAACGCCGGAATGTAGGCGCCGCCCGCAGCGGAAGGCCCGAACAGCAGGCAGATCTGAGGGATGACCCCGGACAGGCGGACCTGGTTGTGGAAGATCCGGCCCGCTCCGCGGCGATTCGGGAACATGTCCAGCTGATCGGTGATCCGGGCGCCCGCGGAGTCGACGAGGTACAGCAGCGGAACTTGCAGCTGCTCCGCCGTTTCCTGGATGCGGATGATCTTCTCGACCGTGCGTGCCCCCCACGATCCCGCCTTTACAGTCGAGTCGTTTGCCATGACGCAAACAGTCCGGCCTCCGATTTTTCCTGTTGCCGTGACGACACCGTCCGCCGGGAGGTCCCCTGCCTCCGCGTTGGCGAACCGGGCGTCTTCGGTGTACTTGCCCTCGTCAAACAAAAGCTTGAGCCGGTCGCGCACGAACAGCTTGTTCTGTTCTTTCAGTTTTTCATGGTACTTCGGCTGGCCGCCGGAGAAAATCTGTTCGAGCTTTTCCCCGAGGCGGCCGTCTTCTGTCGGTTTTACCGTCATTTCCGATCCCCTCCCTGTTTTAACCCCTTTTCATGAACCCGGCTGAAACTTATTCAAACGTCAGGATGACGTCTCCTTCGTTGACAAAGTCCCCGACGTTCACGCGGACTTCCTTCACTTTCCCGCCTTTTTCCGCTTCCACGGGAATTTCCATCTTCATTGATTCGAGGATGATGACCTCTTGGCCTGCCGCCACTTCATCTCCCGCGTTCACATCCACCGTGAATACGGTTCCGGCCATCGTTGATTTCAGTTCATTCATTTGACTTCCTCCTTTTCGGTCTCTTTCCATTTATCCAGCACATTTGTCGTATAATCCCCCGCCGCGAACAGTTTTGAGCCGGTGAACTCCGCAAACAGCGGGATGTTCGTCTTGACGCCTTCCACTGCCGCATCGGAGAAGAACTCCCTTGACCTTTGGATTGCTTCATCCCGGCTGTCGCCCGTGATGACCACCTTTGCGATCATCGGATCATAGAACGGTGTCACCGTGTCCCCCCCGGCGTACCCCGCATCGATCCGGACGCCCGTTCCCTCCGGCAGCCGGAGCGCTTCGATCTTGCCCGGCGACGGCAGGAACCGGTCCGGATCTTCTGCATAGATCCGGTATTCGATCGCATGGCCCGATGACTTGATCTCCCGCTGCTCCGTTTGAGGAAGCGGTTCGCCGTATGCAACCCGGAGCTGCCACTCGACCAGGTCCAGCCCGGTCACTTCTTCGGTCACCGGATGCTCGACCTGGAGCCGCGTGTTCATCTCCAGGAAATAAAACTCGTTGTCGGGGCCGACGATGAACTCAACGGTGCCGGCGTTTGTGTAGCCGACGGCTTTCCCCGCATCGACGGCCGCCTGCAGCAGCCGCTGCCTCGCCTCTTCCGGGAAGCACGGCGACGGCGATTCCTCGATCACTTTCTGATTTCTCCGCTGAACCGAGCAGTTCCGCTCGAACAGATGCACGACGTTGCCTTCCTTGTCGCCGAAAATCTGGGCTTCGATGTGCCGGGCGTCGTCGATGAATTTCTCCAGGAACACGCGGTCGTCCCCGAAATAGGACAGGGCGCGTTTTTTTACCGAATCGAAGTTCCGACTGAGCGCTTGCTCATTTTCACAGCGGACCATTCCGATCCCGCCCCCGCCGGCACTCGCCTTCATCATGACCGGATAGCCGATCTTGCCTGCGGCTTCCACTGCTTCCCCAAGCGTGGAAACCCCTTCGTCGGTGCCCGGCACGACCGGGACACCCGCTTCGATCATCGTCTTCCTGGAGGCGATCTTGTCCCCCATCTTTTCGATGACATCGGGTTTCGGACCGATGAAAACCAGTCCCGCCTCCGACACTTTGCGGGCGAAATCCGCGTTCTCGGACAGCAGCCCGTATCCCGGGTGGATGGCGTCCGCGCCTTCAGCCAGCGCAAGCTCGATGATGTCGTCCCCTTTCAGGTACGACTGCGGCACCGGTCCGGGGCCGATGAGGAAAGCCTCGTCGGCTTCCCGGGTGAACGGCAGTCCGGCATCCGCCTCGGAATGGACGGCGATCGTCCGGATGCCCATCTTTTTGCACGTTCGGATGATGCGGGATGCGATTTCGCCGCGGTTTGCGATCAATATCTTCTCCATGCGGTTCCCCTCCGTGTAACAAACTATGTGAAACCCCTTTCCCTATTAGTCTATATGAACAGTGAAACCGTTTTCAAGTATTGGATAAAAAAAGACCGGGAAACCGCACGAAAAAAGGCGGGAGTCTGTTCATCTCCGCCTTCCCGCTAACCATTTCCCGTCTGGGGCCAGCCGGTTCCAGTCCGGGTCAAGACTCTTTTTTCTCAATGAAGCTGACGCCCTTCGACAGCCAGGCAAGCAGCCGGTGATGCTCGCGGGCGAGAGACTCATGCTCTTTTTTCAGCGCGAGATAAGACTCCGACAACTCATCGAACCCCGTCATCGCCTGCTTCAAGTGAGACTTCAGGTGATGCTCCGGCTTTTTCCTGGCAGCCTCAAGCTCCCCTTCATAATAGCGGCGGAGGTTTTTGTTCCAGCGGAAGCCGCACGCCTGCTTTGTGCGGCCGAGCTTCTCGGCTGCCGCCTCGAATGCCTCCAGCTGGGTTCCGCCTTTTCTCACCGATCCGATCACCGTTTCGGCGAGAATGCGGTCATCTTCTGCCGTCCATCTGTCTTTTCGTGTGTTTCCGTTCACTCTACCACCCCCGTTTTGAAAACTATATGCAGGGGGCGGATGAAATAGACTTCACTTTTTCCTGATCGCCAAGCGGGACGGGAGAAAAACGCTTCATCCAGGAGGGTGCTGCTTATTTTTTCTTATTCAGGAACAGGCCGACCGCTTCGTGGTGGGCCTCCGCCTCCCAGAGACGGGCACATTCCGCGACTTCCGCGCGGATCATTTCTTCAAGACCGGCGGCCTCCCGCTTCCGGAGGGCGGCCGCCTTGTAGGCACGGATCACGGACGGATGGATGCGTTCAAGCGGTGCGACGAACCGGTCCAGGGCAACGTCCGGCTCATCCGCAAATCCTTCGGTCGCCCACCCTGATTTGATGAGCTCGCCGGCCGGGTGCACGCGGGATTCCGTCAGCATTCGGAGCGCAATGGCTTCGGAGCCGGCTTTCGCCAGCAGGTGGGACGCACCGCCCCAGCCCGTCGTGATGGCAAGTGTCCCCTGGATGTAGCCGCACCGGGCCGTCTCATGGACCAGCCGGTAGTCGCAGGCCGTCGCGATCTCGCAGCCGCCCCCGACAGCATGGCCGTTGATGAGGGCGATCACCGGCACGGGCAGGCGGCTCATCCGGAGCAGGATGTCCGCCATTTTCTCAAGCATCGGTGCCGCTTCTTCCGCCGTTTTCAGGCGGTGGAACTCCGAGAGGTCCCCGCCCGAACAGAAAGCGGCGCCCCCCGCGCCCGTCACGGCAAAGTACCGGAGCGAGTTGTTGCCCGCCGCTTCCTCCACTGCGGCAGAAAGTCCGTCCATCACTTCCCCGTTCACTGCATTGCGCTTTTCCGGCCGGTCGATCGTGAACACCGCACCGGTCCCCCTGTAGTTGAAACCAAAAGCCATTCCGCACATCCCCTTCCGTCAAAGTCCCTCAAAAACAGGAAAAAGGCACCCTGGGCTGTGGCCCCGGCCGCCTTTCGCAGTGTCGGACATTATTCGCCGACGACTTGTTTTCCTTTGTAATGTCCGCATTCCTTGCATACACGGTGAGCGAGTTTCGGTTCACCGCAGTTATCGCAAGCGACCATGCCTGGCACCTGGAGCTTGAAGTGTGTGCGGCGTTGGCGCTTGGCCGTTTTGGATGTTCTTCTTTTCGGTACTGCCATGCGGGGCACCTCCTTACGGTTCTATTCGTCTTCCGGTTCCTTTCCGGTCCGGCCGAGCAGGTCGGCCAGTCCGGCGAGTCTCGGATCAACTTTCGGTTTTTCTTCTTCACGCCTGGCGGTGAATTCCTCTTCGGAAGCGAAGGACCAGCCCTTCCCTTCCAACGGTTTGGCCGCCTCGTCGGCAAGAATCTGAATCGGTACTTCCAGCAGGACGAGCTCCTCGAAGACGGAAGTCGGATCAACGACTTCCCCGGTCACTTCGTGGACCGAATCGTCTTCTGTCGCCGTGTAGCCTTCCCAGACAAATTGCTCGTCCGTTTCGATCTCAAACGGATAGTCGATGTCTTCCCAGGTCCTGGACTCGGGAAGGGTCAACGTGCCCTCAAGACGAAAGCGGCAAGTCATGCTGCCGGAGCCTACCGTGCAGGAGCCGGTCACCCGAACCGGGGAGATCCCGCGGATTTCGGGGTTCCGCTCTTTGACCGCAGACAGGTCGGCCGTACCGTCGACCGGCATCCCGCCCTGTCTGTGCTTCAGCAATTGCCGGATGGTCCATTTCATCAGGAATCACCTCAAGACAACAAAATAGATTATATAATGCCCAAAATGCGATGTCAAGATATTTTCTTGTCAGTACGCCGGCCGCGGCAACTGGGTTTTTCGCTCTCCTGACGCTATAATACGACTATATTGTATCAAAGGAGTGGGGCTTATGAAAGCCGCAGGCGTCGTCGTCGAATACAACCCGCTGCACAACGGCCATATCCATCATCTGAATGAAACCCGAGCGGCCTCCGGGGCCGATGTCCTCATTGCCGTCATGAGCGGAAACTTCCTGCAGCGGGGGGAACCCGCCTTCATGGACAAGTGGACACGCGCGGAGGCGGCACTCCGGTCGGGCGCGGATCTCGTCTTCGAACTGCCGTACCGGTTTGCCACCGCCCAGGCATCGGAATTCGCGGAAGGGGCGATCACCCTTCTGGCCGCTTCCGGGTGCAGCGCGTTCTGTTTCGGCTCAGAGGAGGGCGACATCAAAGCGTTTGAGCGGACGGCGGAGCTGATCACCGGCAATCGCAGCGGGTACGATGCTGAAGTGAAGCGCCTTGTCCGCTCGGGCATCAGCTATCCGGCCGCACTGAGCGGCGCCTATTCCTCCCTCTCGGAAAAGCTGCCGTCCGGCGTCCGCATTGCCGACCTGACAAAACCGAACAACATCCTCGGCTTTCATTACGTCCAGGCGGCGCGCTCGCTAGGGACCGGCATGGAAGCCCTCACCGTCAAACGGACGGGGACGGGCCATCATGACCTCGGTGCAGACCGCACGACGGGCATCATGAGCGCCACGGGCATCCGCCGCTCCATTCTCTCGGAAGGCAATACCGGCGCGGTGGAAGCCGCCGTGCCGTCCGCGACGCTCGCGGCGTTCCGGAACTGGAAGGAGAGCGGCCGGCCGTTCGGCAGCTGGGAATTGTTTTGGCCGCTGCTTCGATACAACATCATCCGGGAAGGTCCGGACAAGTTGTCGCATGCCGCCGAAATGGCGGAAGGCTTCGAAAACCGGGTGTTCAGGGCCACGCTCGAAGCCGGCTCCTTCCCCGCTTTCATGGAGCGGGTGAAGACGAAGCGCTACACGTGGACCCGCATCCAGCGGAGCCTGACCCATATCCTGTGCGGGATGGACTGGGAGGAATTTCGCAGCCTCCGCAACCCGTCCTACCTCCGGCTCCTCGGAATGACCGGAACCGGGCGGAAATATCTAGGCGAACGGAAGAAGTCGCTCGGCCTGCCGCTCATCACCCGCGCGGCCGCCTCCGGGGACCCGCTGCTGAAGGCCGATATCCGGGCTTCGGACATTTACTGGCTCGGCATCGGCGGCAAGCCGCCGGGAACGGATTTCCGGACTCCGCCGATCCTCATCCGCGAATGACGGGGCGGCAGGATATTCAGGGCTTCTGCTTCAGTTCCCGCAAATATTCAAGTGCATCATCGACGGTTTTGACCGGCACGACTTTCATGTCCGTGCCGATTTTTTTTGCCGTTTCGGACGCTTCCTCATAGTTCGTGCGGATGTCCGGATTGAACTTCCTCATCGCATCGGTGATCTCGTCGTCCGGTGCAAAAAAGATTTCGATCCCGTCCCTGTCTGCAGCCATGATCTTGAAGTCGATGCCGCCGATCCGGCCGACCGTGCCGTCTTCATTCATCTCGCCTGTCCCGCCGACCTTGTATCCTTTCGTCAAGTCTTCATCAAGCAGGCGGTCCATGATTTCAAGTGTGAACATCAGCCCGGCGGATGGACCGCCGATGTCTTCGGTATGGATCTTCACCGGCGGCTCCGTCTCGATCGACCGTTCTTCTGCAAATGAGATGCCGAGACCGAGACGGCCGTCTCCTCCTGGGATCGGGGCAAGGCGGACCCGCTCCTCAAGCTGCTTGCCGCCCCGGCGGATCCCGAGCTTGGCTTCTTGTCCGTCGGGGAGACCGGCAAGCGCGTCGGAAAATTCTTCAGCGGAGTGAAGCCGGCTGTTGTCCAGTTCCGTGATGATATCGCCCGGCTTCAGCACGCCGGACGCGGCCGCCCCGTCGAGCACCCTCATGACCAGGACGCCTTCAAAGTTCACCTCGACCGGCTTCATCGCTTTCTGATAGGCGACGTAGATCGCATTGAACTGGGAATCGTCCATCAGCTTCTCTTGCCGGATATCGTATTCATCTTCGGTTTCTCCGTCTTGGCGCACCTGGCCGGCTTTCATGATTTTCCGGCTGTCCATGAAGTTCGAAAACACATAGGTAAGGGGCGTCGCCTTCGAGAGGGCAATCGTCATCAGGCTCATCGTCCCCTGGTCATCCTCGTCCCCGCCCTGCACTTCGACGAGCGGCGTCAGGTCATAAGCGCCACCCGGTTTGGAGATATACATATCCAGCGGCATCAGTGCGGCCACCGCCACGAGCAGCACAGCCGCAATCGCTGCGGTCCCTTTTTTCTTCTTCATCCGGCTCACCTCCCAAAATAGCCTCCAACCGGCCGGCATATACATCTTAAGTGTAGCACCGGAAAACGATCCATACAAAATGAGGGAGCCGATTAAAACCGATGCCCATGCTGAACACCATCATGATCTGGTGCACGATCCTTCTGTTCCTCCTCCGGCCGGCGCTCGCGCGGGAAGGTGCGGAGTTCGGAGTCGAACTGTTTGCCGGCGCTCTCCTGCCGTACCTGCTGCCGTATCTCATCCTCACCCAGTGGCTGCTCCGTCTCCCGGGCCGCGAGCCGAAGAGCCGGACGGGCACCTATTGGAAGACATATGTCCTCGGCGCATTCGGCGGATTTCCCGTCGGCGCCGCATCCGTCGCGCACCTTGTCAGGGACGGACGCCTGTCCCGTGCGGAAGGAGGCTTCCTGACGGCCGTCTGCCATGCGCCGAGTTCGATGCTTCTCGTCGGGTTCGTCGGCCATGAGCTGTTCGGCGACCCGGCTGCGGGTTGGCGGCTCATGGCGGTCATCCACAGTGTCAATCTCGTCCTGCTCATCGCCGGCACGCTTTATTTCCGGAACCGGACGGCCGGTTCCGCTGAGAAAACCCCGACTTCAAAGCCGTCGGTATCCCCGCTGACGGCAAGCCTGAAGGAAAGTTCACAGACAATCGTTCTGGTGGCCACGTCGGTCATCTTCTTTTCGGCGGTCGGTGCCGTTGCCGCGGCGCTTCTTTCTTCCGTCTCCGGCCTGGCGGAAACAACTGCCGGGCTCGCGGTTTATCCGCTTTTTGAAATGACTGCCGGCTTGCGGATGGCGGCCGATGTACTTGCCGGATCGTCGGCGCACGGCGCGGTCACTGCGCTTATTCTGTCCATGAACGGATTCAGCATCCATCTTCAGGTGGCTGTGATCGCACGGGGAGCGGGCATTCCGCTTCGTCCTTACGTTGCCGCCAGGATCATCCACATGATTTGCGTACCGCTCCTGTTCATGCTTCTTTGAGCGGTTCGGCGGAGAAATGAAAAAAGGCAGAGGCACGGAAATCCGCCCGGGATCCGATGTCTCTGCCTTGCAGCATACGGCTGAAGGTGTCTTGTCTCATTCCTCTGCCGATGCCGCTTCTTCGATCGCATATTTCCGGCGCAGCGCGACGCCGACTTCCGCCGGGACGAGCTCGCTTGTATCCGCCCCGTATTTGGCGACTTCTTTTACGATGCTGGAGCTCAGGAAGGAATACTGGTTTTTCGTCATGATGAAAAATGTTTCGATTTCTTCCTCGAGCACCCGGTTCATCGATGTGATCTGCATTTCGTATTCGAAGTCCGACACGGCACGGAGACCCCGGATGATTGCGGACGCGCCGACCGACTTCGCATAATCGACGAGCAGGCCGGAAAACGACTCGACCCTCACGTTTGGAAGATCCCGTGTGACCGTTCGGATCAGATCCATCCGTTCCTCGACGGTGAACAGCGGATTTTTCGATGAATTGTTGAGCACCACGACCCGGATCTCCGCAAAAACCTTGGATGCCCGTTTGATGATGTCCAGATGTCCATATGTGACCGGATCAAAGCTTCCCGGCACTACCCCCAGCTTACCCATTGTTCTCCCCCTCTTCGGCACCGCTGTAGATGGTGATGACGGTGCCTCCGTAAACATTCTCTTTCTCTTTCCAAAACATTCCGTACCGCTCCGGCAGTTGGACCGATTTGTCGTGTTCGCAGACGATAACGCCGCCTCCGCGGATGAGACCTGCGGCGGCGAGTTCCCCCGCCAGGTCATAGTATGTATTTTTTGCATAGGGCGGATCGAGGAACAGCAGATCAATCCCCTCGCCTCTTTTGATCAGCATGCGCACCGCCCTCCCCGCATCGGCTCTCAGCACTTCGGCTTGTTCCGCGTATCTGCACTTCTCCAGATTCTCGCGGATGGCCGACAGTGCCCTGCCGTCTTTTTCGATGATGACGGCCCGGTCCATGCCGCGGCTGAGCGCCTCGATCGCCAGCCCGCCGCTTCCTCCGAACAAGTCAACGGCGGTGCCGCCCGAAAAGTAGGGGCCGATCATATTGAACAGGGACTCCTTGACCTTGTCCGAAGTCGGCCTCGTCCCCGTTCCCGTCGCCGTTTTCAGCTGGGTCCCTTTCCTCTCGCCGGATATGACTCTCATCGCATTCACCCTCCTTCCCCTGTTCTGCAGCCCTATGGTAGGATGAGCTAAAGAAAGGGGATGCTTTTACTTATATGGATACCCAGCGCTTTATCGAACTCGGGGAAGGGTTCGGCGACGTTTTTGAGCTGTGCGAACTCATCCGGACAAACTCCCCCCGCATCCACCGGGCGTTCATCCTCCGGACGGACGATCCGAAAAATGCCGTTTCCCTGGCCGTGGCGCTGTTGCCTGCCGGCGACGGACATTTCATGCCCATTTATATTTGCCGCGAAGGCGTCAAAGAAGGCGGCACCCGGCAGCGGCTGTTCACCGAAGCCCTCGAAGAAGCAGGCGTCTCCTTGGCCGATGTCAAGGTCAGGCCGTCCGGCGACTTCGGCAGCCGGGAAGACTATTACCGGCACCTGACCGGGATTCTCCGGATGAACCGGCTTCTCCCGACGCCCGAGTTGATGACCCGGATGCGTCGTCAGATTCCGCCTTTGTAATCGTACTCTTTTGCCTTGTCGGGCTTGGCATTTTCATATTCCGTCTTGATGAACGGCTTCATCGACAGGGAAACCGATTTGACATAGGGCAGTTTTTCCAGCTTGGCGGCCGTCCTGTCCGCATCTTCCATGTTGCAGTAGAGGACGGCGTACTTCATCCGCTTGGATATATATTGGATGTGCCCGTACTTCCTCAGCGACTTGGCCTGCTTCAGATGTGACAGATGGACGATGATCCCGCGCCGATCAATCATAGAAATCCCTCTTTTCCTATCATAAAGAATACCATAGACCGGAAAATCCGGGCAACCGGCTCTTGCTGACACGGACGCCCGAATGTTTTATAATTCGTGTAACCGGATACAAGGAGGCCACCATGGAGAAGAAAAAGAGAATCGCCCTGACCGTCGCAGCGGCCGGCGCCGCCGCCTGGGCAGGTTCCAGAATGCTTTCAAAACCGCAGATCCGCAGTCCTCTGCCTGCACTGGACTACGACCGGCCGATCATCCTGGCACACCGGGGAGGAGCGGGACTGGCACCGGAAAACACAATGACCGCCTTCAGAAAGTCCGCAGAACTCGGCGTGCACGGATTCGAGGTGGATGTGTACCTCACAAAAGACGAGGAGATCATCATCTTCCACGACGACTCGCTCGGGCGGACGACCGACCTTGAAGGCAAGCCCGGCGACTATCCGCTTGCCGATCTCCGGAAAGCGGATTTCGGCTACCGCTTCTGTACGGAAGACGGGCTTTATCCGTTCAGGGGACAGTGCGGCGGGGCGGTCACGCTGAAAGAGCTGCTGGATGAATTCCCCCATATGCTGATCAATATTGACATGAAAGATGCGCCTGATACGTATGAGGGCGGCATAGTCCCGTCGAAGCTCTGGAAAGTGATCGATGAGGCGGAAGCCCACAACCGGGTGGTCGTCACCAGCTTCTTTGACAGTCAGATCGACCGGTTTAACCTGTACGCACGGAACCAGGTGGCGCTCGGTGCCGGGGAGCATGAAGTCCGGCGGGCCTATCTGTCATTTGCGAGCGGGTTCGGCCATCTTTATCAGCCGGATGCCGACGTGATCCAGATTCCCGTCAGCTCAGGTGTCTTCCCGCTTGATCTCGGTCCGTTCATCCGGTTTCTCGGCAAGCGCAACGTCCCGGTGCACTACTGGACGATTAACGACCCAGACGAAATGATCCGGCTGATCCGGTCCGGCGCCTCGGGCATCATCACCGACCGGCCCGACCTTGCAATGGAAGCCGTCTCTCTGGAATTTCCGGGCGACGAAATATAAAACAGGCCAGCCCGATGTTGATCGGGGCTGGCCTGTTTCCGTATGGACCTTTTTTTCAAACGGGCAGTTCACGCACTGCAGGAGCAGGAACCGCCGGAACCGCAACTTCCGCCGCAGGACGAATCCTTTGAAAAGAACGGATTGCTGACCGGGACCTTCACAGACTCGGAAACCGTCTTGCCGATCAGGAGGCTCACTTCATCCAGCAGATCCTGCAGATCGTTTTCCGCCACCTTGAGGGCGGCGATCTTGTCGTCCAGGTCCAGTTCCCGCTTTTTGACGCGGATCTGCTTCATGATGGTCGAGTAATCGGGATGGTAGCGGCCAAACCGCTGAACCTCCTCGTATTGCTCCTTCATCCGGGCGAAATCGCGGATGTCCTCCAGCAGCGCCGGATCGGTGTACACTTCATTATGGGCAAGCCGGTATGCCGCCGCCTGTTCGGAGCAGACGATCATCCGGCTGAGCAGTTCTGATTCATCGATGACGCGGAGCCATTCGTCGGTCATCATCATCGGCATCACTCCATTTCTCCTCCATCATAACAGATTCCCTCGACGGATTGCACCGGGTCTGCACCAGAAATTTCAAGATGGTTGCCGTGATAATGGCTTAAATGCCGCTCGGCCGCCTCCGCGTCGGAAAACGGCTTTGTCACTCCCCCGGCGGTCTGGCCGGATTCATGGCCCTTCCCGGCGATCAGGACCACGTCACCCGGAGTTGCGCCGGCAATCGCATACCGGATGGCACGGTCACGGTCCGGCTCCTTCCTGAAGCGGGCCGTCTGCCTGCCGATGCCTTTGAAAATGTCCCGGATGATGGCTTCCGGGTCCTCATTCCTCGGATTGTCCGACGTCACCCATACCTCCGACGAATAAAACGCCGCGATTTCCCCCATTTCCGGCCGCTTTTCCTTGTCCCGGTCACCCCCGCAGCCAAAAACGGTGATGAGCCGGCCGGTTGCCGTGCGGGAAAGCGCCTTCAGGACCGCTTCCAGTGCATCCGGCGTATGCGCATAGTCGACGACAACCCGGATTCCGTTTTTCTCCATCTCCTGCATCCTTCCCGCCGGCAGCCTGAGCCTGCCGAGTGCCCCGGCGCAGCCTGCAGGTTCCAGACCCGCCGACAGGGCGGCGGCAAGGGCAGCGGCGGCGTTCAGCCGGTTGTGTTCGCCGCCGACCGGCGCATCCACGGCCGCCCCCCCGCCGCACCAGCCCGCCTCCCAGCCGCCGCTCCCGTCATCGGCAATCCAGACATGGCGGCCGTCCCCGGGCGTTCCGCCGAAAGTCCAGGCCGGAATCGCTCCTTCGCATAGTTTCAGGACAGCGGGGTCATCCCGGTTCACAATGATCTGGTCTGCCAGCTTCACCAGCCGCGCCTTTGCCCGGAGATAGGCGGCTTCGCCGCCGTGCTCGCCGTGGTGGTCATTGCCGATATTGAGAAAAATCCCGTCGCGGATCCGGCAATGGTTGAGCCGTCCGCCTTCCAGACCGAGCGAGGATGCCTCCAGGGCAACGTGGGTGACGCCGGCATCAACGCAGTGGCGGAGCACCTTATGCAGATGTGCGGGCGGAACGGTCGTCATCGGCGGCAGCGGATAATCTGCCTGCTCCCCGTCAATCCAAAGACCGAGTGTTCCGAGCACCGCCGCCTTCACTCCCGCTTCTTTGAATATCTGTCCAATGAAGCGGGTCACCGTCGTCTTGCCGTTCGTGCCCGTCACCGCGATGACCGAAAGCCGTTCGGACGGACGGCCAAAAAAAGCGGAACAGGCATGTGCCAGGAAATCAGCAGCATCCGGCACGGAGACGGAAACGACACCCGGCGGAAGGACGGGCGGCGAGGCGGAATCGGTGACGACGGCAACGGCGCCTTTGCGGAGCGCCTCGGGGATATGAGCCGCCCCGTCGGATGCCCGGCCTTTTCTGGCGACGAAAAGCGAACCCGGCACCACTTCTGCGGAATGGTCGGTCACGGCATGGATCTCGGTCCGGATATCGCCCCCCTCAGCGGTGCAAGGCCAATTCTTCAGCAGTTCGCATAAAAGGATCATGCATAGCCCCTTCCCGAACATTTTCTCTTCCAGCGAATACATTATGTTGGAGTCCATTTCATCGTATGTGGACCGAAACTCGTTTGACACGCGGAAAGAAGGTGGCACCAGGCGATGATCATCCAAAAATTCGGCGGCGTTGCTGTCAGGGACAGTGCTTCCAGGGAGCACTGCATCCGGCACATCCGCAGGGGCATCCGGGAACACGGCCGGGTCATCGCCGTCGTTTCGGCGATGGGACGCGCAGGTGATCCTTATTCAACGGACAGCCTGCTTTGCGCAAGCCGCGACCTCGTCAATTCCCCGCAGGCCGCAGATCTGGCGGCTGCATGCGGGGAACTCCTCTCCTGCGCCGTGCTGTCTGCGGAACTGGCGGCTGCCGGCATCAGGAACGAATTGCTGTACGGGACGCGTTCGGGCATCACTGCCGAAGGGCCGTTCCGCACTGCCGGTCTCCGTGCGGACGGCGCCCGTCTGCTGCAATCACTCGGCGACGGGACTGTCGGCATCGTCCCCGGTTTTCTCGGCACAGGCACGGACGGCTTCATCAGAACGGCCGGCCGGGGCGGCAGCGACCTGACGGCGGTCGTGCTGGCGAAGGCGCTGGACGCGGACGCCGCAGAATTCTTCAAGGACGTGCCGGGCATCATGAGTGCGGATCCGGACCTGGATCCGAAAGCGGAAATGATCAGTTTCATGTCTTATGCGGAACTGGTCCCCCTGCTCGCTGCCGCACGCCCGGTCATCCAGAAAAAAGCGGCACTGTACGCCGCAAGGGCGCAAGTGCCGCTTCATATCCGAAGTTATTCCGGTGACGCTCAGGGGACCTGGATCATCCCCTGACGCTTTAGTTTGAAGTGCCCGCCGGATCGGGCCTTTCAAGCAGGATATGCGAGTAATTGTTTCCCGACACTCCCGCTCCCTGGCTGTTGAACCCCGGCTTACGGAGCAGTACCCGGTGTTCCGGAGAATTGATCCAACCATGCAGCGTGGCCGGGGCATCTACATAATCCGCCGCCTTGTTTTCTCCCGCACCGCTGTAGCTGATGTGCGCCTGCTGGAGGTCATCCGACAAGGATGGCAGCTCCTCCTTCAGCTGGATCCCCGCACGTTTCGCCTTGGCGGCCCGTTCTCGCGCAACGGCGGTGGCTTCCGCGTCTTCGGCGAGAACGGGGAGCCCCGTCCGCTTCCTGTAAAGATTGGCGAGGTCGATCACCTGCCGCTCGTTCGCCCGGTCCACCGCTCTCTGGAGAGTGGACGACATCGGAGGCGGCGTCGGCAAATCCCCGCTGTAGCTCATTTCGTACGGCTGCTGCAGCACGAGCATTTCAGGGGTGATGAACCGGACGGCAAACAGCGAACCGGAATCCATGTCGGCATACAGCTGCGCAAAGAGCCCGTCATAGGCCACGAGCATCCGCTCCTGCATATCGTCGCCGGCCAGCGTGAACACATACTGATTGGTGCCGATCTCCACATTCACTTCAGAATCCAGGATGGTGGAGGCGTATATCTCTTCAAGAGGCTGGCCGATTGAAAATGGAGACACTTCCCGTCCCTCTCCGGCCGTGTAGATTTGATTGACAACTCCATTTTTGACGCCGGCCATCATGTAGTCGGTCACCGGATCATCATACACCCACCATTCGAAACCGTACGAGGACGGCTCAATCCGGTCGGGTTTTCCGTATTTGTCGGTGAAAGCGTCTGCCGGGCCGCCGACGAAAACGGCCAGTCCGGCATTGGGCCGGGCCATTGCTTCGTGGGCATTCTGGACCGCGTTTTCCTGCGGCAGTGCCGTATTCGGGCCGACCGGAGAGACAAGCAACTCATTCTCGTCCGGTCCCCGAGACACGAACAAGATAAATCCGGCGACCAACAGGAGGACGAAGACGACGCGAAGCGCAAATTTCAATGAAAAAACTCCTTGGTCCGATGAATTTAAGTTCATTATATCAGTGTACGCACGGCGGACACAATCTTGCCATTGCAACCGGAATGCAGTTGTTCTATCATAAGAAGGTATATGGATAAGGGCAGACCGGCCCAAAGGAGGCAAATGAATCATGTACTTTGAGAACACCGGTATCGAAGGCGTGACAGCCGAACTCACATTGCTGGATGAAATCATGAACAAGCACGGACTCATCCGCGGCGAACAGTGGGACTACGAGCGGGTCAGCTACGATAAAAAGATCGTCATCAAGGAAGGCACTTACTACCTTCGCATCTTCGGCTATACGACCGACGGCGATGTCGGTTCGGGCAATGCAACGATGCATCTGAAAAAGCCCGTGCTCGGCAAGCACTACTATCCGCACGGCGTGGAATACGGCGAAGATGAAGTATTTCCCGATTATCTGGTCAAAAGCTGCTCCAAGACGCTTCTTGAAGTCCAGGAGGACCTGAAGCCGTACGACCTGAACGCTTGACCTCACCACCGCCCCGCTTCCCGAGAGGAAGAGGGGCGGTTTCCTGTCGGTTTGAGCAGTTTAGACCGCTTTTGGATGGAGGCGGTCGTTGTCTGGAGAGAGTGGAATCATAGGCTTTGTGAGTGAGCGCATTGCCGGGGTGAGTGGAATCATAGGCCCCGTGAGTGAGCGCGTAGCCCCGTTGAGTGGATTCGTGGAGCAATCATCACTTCGGTTCTCTTTTTAATTCCATTCAGAAGGCGAAGAACAGTTCGAGACAGGTCGGATAAGCACCTGTCTGAGGCTCCGCAGAGCACAGCTCAAGGAGACGGAGGCACCGCTCGCTGTAAGCAAGCGGTGTTCTTCGGCTGACAGAGTTCACCCCTCCTATGGAAGCAATTCCAATAAAGCCCCGGCCGCACCGTTGGCAGGAAGAATCGTCTATTCAAACAGTGGGCGGTTGGATATAATGAACATACTACGTTTTCGGGAGCGACTGCTGCATGTCCAGATGGCTGAATCGCCGTACACTAACTATCTTTTTCCTGCTCGTGGCCGCAATTTTGTTTGCCGTATTCATCTTGCCCGTCTCGCTTCCGCTTTTGTTCGCCCTGATCACGGCCATTTTCCTTGAACCGGTCGTCAAATTGACACTGAACCGCTTTAAATGGAGCCGAAAAACGACCGTCATCACCGTCTTCATCTCCTTTATGGCGATGCTCCTCCTTTTGTTTTACTTCAGCATCACGCAGCTGTTCGGCAAGCTGATCAATTTCACGAAATCCGCGCCGGAAAAATTCAATGCGGCAACCGGTGCCTGGATCGACATGCAGGACAAGCTGTTCAATTACACGGAGGGCATGCCGCTTGAAGTGATGGAGGCGATCCAGAATGAGATGAACCGTCTCATCGAGTCGCTGAGGGACTCCCTCCTTTCCTTCGTCAACTATGACACGATTTCGGGACTCCTCACCGGCATCCCAAATTTTCTTGTCAGCTCGATCGTCTATCTGATTGCGCTCTTCCTGTTCATGCTGGAGCTGCCCGCCCTGCGGCTGATGATTTTCAAGTACATGTCTGATCCGACCAGCGAAAAAGTGAGGTTGATGCTTGACCGGATCAATGTCGTCATATTCGGATTCATCAAGGCGCAAGTGCTGGTCAGCTTCATCATCCTCGGCATCACATTTGTCGGGCTGCTCATCATCAAGCCCCAGTATGCGATCGTCATGTCACTCGTCATCTGGATCATCGACATCATCCCGATCCTCGGATCGATCATCATCCTGGCACCGTGGTCCATCTACCAGTTCGCAAGCGGTGACGTGGCCGAAGGAACGAAGCTGGCGATACTTGCGGTCATTCTCCTGATTGTCAGAAGAACCGTGGAACCGAAAGTCATGGGGGCCCAGATCGGCCTGTCGCCGCTTGCCACGCTGGTCGCCATGTTCATCGGCCTCAAGCTGTTCGGCTTTCTCGGGCTGTTCGGCGGACCGCTTGTCGTGATCCTCTTCAACGCCGCCAAGGAAGCCGGGTTCATCCGGCTGAACTTTAAAATCTGATTCAAAAAAGGAGTCATCACCCAGACATTTGGGTGATGACTCTTTTTAGATCAATATCCGAGGATGGCACGGAACACCGAAGTGGTTTCCCCGCCTTTATAGAACACGTACAGCAGCAGGTAGACCGCAACGCCGGTAATGGCCGTGAAAAACCAGATGATGCTCGTGATCGGCCCGATCTTCCGGTGCCTCGGAAGGACGTCTTTCAGTCCCGTCCAGATTGAAATGAGCCCGAATACCGCGCCGACTGTGGCGAGGAAAATGTGAAAGATCAAAAAGACCGTGTAGTAGATCTTCAGACTGTCCGGGCCGCCGAACGAGGTGTTGCCGATAAAGACGGTCCGCGAAATGTAGATGATGAAGAACAAGAGTGCGGACACACCGGCCGCCAGCATCGTTTTCTTGTGGGCCTCGATTTTTCTCTGAGTGATGAGCCTCCAGCCGATTGCGACCAAAACGGCGCTGAGTGCAATGAAAAAGGTGCTGAGTGTTGGCAAAAACGGAACGGACATCGGATGGTTTTCCCCCTAAGGCTTGCCGGGATCAGCTGTACATCGAAAGCCGTTCCCGTTCCAGCAGTTGTTTTTTTGTGATGTCATCGGCATTGTCGCGCTCGTGTTGGAACCAGTTGAAGAAGATCTTGCCGAGGACGACGCCGTAGATGATTTCCTGAAGAACTTTCATGATGACGCCGCCGAGCTGCTGGTCATAAAGGACCGGCATGTTCGTAAAGACTTCCGGACCCGACAGCCCGGCATTGGCCAGCGTGCCGAGCGTGGACGCAGGAACACAGAGAGCCATCGACTGGATCCACGCTTCCCCGCTCTGATACGTCTCATAGACGGGCGTGTCGACGAAGATGATGAGCGCACATGCCGGCGTGATGAGGATGGCGCTCGCAATGATGTAAGCCACTTTATGGAGCCCCTGCAGTTTCGTCGTCACGCTGATCGTGTTGACGATCGGCCACCAGAGAAACAGCGCCGAAATGAACAGCGTGATCGTGAACGCGGCATGAAGCGGAATGCTCAGTTTGATCGTATCCAGAACGAGCGGCAGATGATACACCGAGAACATGGCGCTGAAGACGATCAGACTGATGACCGGCCGAGTCATTACAACGAGCACTCTGCCGAGAACCGGCACAGCAAAGACCTTTTTCCAGATCCACCCCGGTATCCCCATGATGATGAACGGAGCCGCAACAAGCAGGAGTACGGCCATCTGCACCATGTGCATCGTGAACAGAATATGACCGAGCAGATCTACCGGCGAGCCTTTCGTCACGTAGACCAGGATCATGCCGACCGAAAAGGAAATGAGCTCATTGCGCTTGAGCGGCTCACTGTCCGCAAAACGATCCCGCCATTTAACGGTGATCAACAAATAAATCAGGAACAATGCAACAAGAGCGGAAAAAAAATACGGACTCCAAAGAGCCACAAAGCCGAAAATACTGATAGGAACCATTGCAATCGCTCCTTTTTAGAATGACTCTATTCATTATAAGGCGAGTCTTTGCCCATAGCAATGAACGAAGTATGACACATTCGGCATTCGTCCATACAAAAACGCCATGGAGCCTGGGCTCGCATGGCGTTTTTCGTTCTTACCACCAGATGATCGTGACGAAGGCAAGAACTGTGAGGAAGCCGATGAGGACACCTGTATACATGAACATGGAAGGAAGGCCGTGGCCCTCCTCTTTCATGTGCATGAAGTAGTACAGCTGCAAGCCAACCTGGACTGCCGCAAGAAGCAGGATGACCGGAATGACGAACAGCGGCGAGAACCCGGCCTGGACGGCTGTGAACGAGATGAGCGTCATGAAGATCATGAGCGCGAACATCATCAGCTGGCCGCGCATCGCACGGTCGGCATTCCGCTTCTTATAGGTGTACTCGGCGGGTGTCTTTTCAATGATCTCGATATCGTGTGCCATCTTAACCGACCACTCCCATCAAGTAGACTACCGTGAAGATGAATACCCAGACGACGTCGATGAAGTGCCAGTACAGCGAGAACGTGTAGTACTTCGTCGCATTGTACAAGTTCAGTCCGCGGCGTGCGTTGCGCAGGATGAGCAGCGACAGCCAGACGAGACCGATGGCCACGTGCAGTCCGTGTGTCCCGACGAGCGTGTAGAATGCCGAGCTGAACGCACTGTTGCCATATGTGAAGCCAAGGTGGATGTAGTGAGTGAACTCATACACTTCAAAACCGAGGAAGCCGAGGCCGAGGAAGCCTGTGATGGCCAGCCAGAGCTGCATCGCCTTGAAGTTGTAGTTCTTCATGTGGTACATCGCATACACACTCGTCAGGGACGAAGTGAGGAGCAGCATCGTCATGACAAAGACGAGCGGAAGCTCAAACAGCGTGTCCGTGGAAAAATCATTGCCGCTCGGAACCGAGTTCCGAAGCGCCAGGTAAGTGGCGAACAGCGTGGCGAAGAGAATGGTTTCCCCGCCAAGGAAAAGCCAGAAGCCGACGAACTTGTTCTTCGCCTCCATCGTGGCGGTTTCCGGATGGTCCGGCCATGATTTAGCCGTGAATTTTGTGTTCAGATCCATTAGTTGCTCCCCCTTTCAGATCGGAGGATTTCTTTTTCGGTGCGGATGATTTCATCTTTCGTCACATAGAAGCCGAGGTCATCCTTGATGGAACGTGTGGCCATCGCCAGGAATGTCAGCACAAGGCCGCCGATGAGAACCGGAAGTCCCCAGCTGTGCTCAAGACGGAACATGGCCCCGAACCCTGCGATGAACAGGCCGAGAGTCATGACGAACGGAATGAATGAACCATTTGGCATATGAATGTCAGAAATCGGTTCAGCCGCGATGTACCCTCTCTTGTTGCCTTCCTTCTTCTCGATCCAGAATGTATCGAGACCGCGGACGAGCGGAGTCTGAGGGAAGTTATAGAACGGCGGCGGCGAAGGAATCGCCCACTCGAGCGTGCGGCCGTCTTCCCAAGGGTCGTTGCCGACACGCTCGTTTTTCGCCGTCGTCATGATGATGTTGATGACGAGCACAATGACGCCAATGGCCATGAGAAGTGCGCCGACAGAGCTGATGGCGTTGAAGAGATCCCAGCCCTGGTCTTTGTTGTAGGTCCAGACACGGCGCGGCATTCCCATGAGTCCAAGGAAGTGCTGCAGGAAGAATGTCATATGGAACCCGATGAAGAAGAACCAGAATGTCACCTTGCCGAGCTTCTCGCTCAGCATCGTACCGAACATTTTCGGCCAGTACAGGTGCGTCGCCGCAAGGATCGCCAGGACAACGCCGCCGACGATGACATAGTGGAAGTGGGCAACGATGAAGTACGAGTCATGAAGCTGGTAGTCGAGCGGTGCAGCACCCTGCTGGACGCCTGTGACGCCGCCCATGACGAACGACGGGATGAACCCGAGCGCATACAGCATCGGTGTCGTGATGCGGATGCTTCCGCCCCACATCGTGAGGAGCCAGTTGAAGATCTTGACCCCGGTCGGAACGGCGATCGCCATCGTGGCAACCGCGAAGATTGCGTTGGCTGTCGGTCCAAGGCCGACCGTGAACATGTGGTGGGCCCAGACCATGAAGCCGAGGAACCCGATCAGCACGGTCGCGAAAACCATTGCCGAGTAACCGAACAGGCGCTTCCGCGAGAAGATCGAGAAGATCTCGGAGAAGATCCCGAACGACGGAAGGACGAGGATGTAAACTTCAGGGTGACCGAAAATCCAGAAGATATGCTCCCAGATGATCGTGTTGCCTCCGCCGTCCACGTGGAAGAAGTTACCGCCGAACATCCGGTCGAATGTCAGGAAGAACAGGCCGACCGTCAGTGGCGGGAACGCAAACAGGATGAGTGCCGAAGCAACGAATGTCGTCCATGTGAAGAGCGGCATCCGCATGTAGGTCATCCCTGGTGCGCGCATGTTGATGATCGTGACGAGGAAGTTGATCCCCGCCATAAGCGTACCGGCACCCGCAATTTGCAGGCCGATCGCATAAAAGTCGATCCCGTGTCCCGTCGAAGCGATCGACAGCGACGCGTACGATGTCCAGCCGGCATCAGGAGCCGCATCGATGAACCAGCTTAGGTTCAGGAAGAGGCCGCCGAAGAAGAACATCCAGAAACCAAGTGAGTTGATGAACGGGAACGCGACGTCACGGGCTCCGATCTGCAGCGGCACAATGGCGTTCATAAAGCCGAACAGCAAAGGCATCGCTGCCAGGAAGATCATGGTCGTCCCGTGCATCGTGATCAGTTCGTTGAAGAAACCTGCACTAACAAAGTCGTTGTTCGGCACAAGAAGCTGCAGGCGGATCATGAGAGCCTCGATCCCGCCGAGGACGAAGAAGAACCCGCCCCCGATCAGGTAAAGGATGCCGATCTTCTTATGGTCGACTGTCGTCAACCAGTCCCACAGCGTCGCGCCGAACCCTTTCTTTTGTGCGACTGTATTCGCAGCAGTTGTCACAGTTGTAGCCTCCTTTACCTTACTCTTCGACTTTCAGTCCGAGCAGATAATCCGCAATCGCATCCAGATCTTCATCCGAAAGGCTGTCGAAAGCAGGCATCAGGTTGCCCGGCTTGTATTTTTGCGGATCCTGGATCCAGTTGACGATGTTTTCCTTGTCGTGGTCAAGGTAGCCGGCAACACGGTTGCGGTCGCCGAAGGTCGCCATGTTCGGTCCGGCAGCCCCCGAAGCACCGACGCCCGATGTCGCGTGGCAGCCGATACAGCTCTGTGCGAACGCGGCTTCACCGGCATCTGCGGAATCCTTGTCCGGCATCTGGCCTTCCGTTTCTTTCATGGCTGCCACCCAGCCGTCGAAGTCATCACGGTTCATCGTCTTGACCTTGAAGTCCATGAGTGCGTGGGACGGACCGCAGAGCTCCGCACACTTGCCGTAGAACACGCCGTCTTTCAGGTCTTTTGATTCTTTGTCAAACACAAGGTAGAACTTGTTGAGGTTGTCCACGTTCGTGTCCATCTTGCCGCCGATTGCAGGAATCCAGAAGGAGTGCTTGACGTCTGCGGCTTTCAGGTTGAAGAAGACTTTCTCGCCCGTCGGCACGACGAGCTCCTGGGCAGTCACGATTCCGTATTCCGGATACTCGAACTCCCACCAGTACAGTTTCGCCGTCACGTCGACGACGAGGTGTTCAGGATTGCCGTCATCGTCCGTTTTCTCCATGGCCGATACATCCCCGAGCTTGTACGTGTAGTAAACGGTCGGGATTGCAATGATCAGCAGGAGGAGAATCGGGATGGCCGTCCAGATGAACTCGAGCTTGTGGCTGCCTTCGACATCATCCGGCATGTGGTCTTCGCCGAGGCGCGAACGGCGGAATTTGACGAGTGCCGCCACGTAGATGACCACGACAACCAGGATGACCAGCAGCATGATCAGGGAAGTCAGGATGAGCAGGTTGAACTGCTCCTGGCCCACTTCGCCCGACGGCCTGAGTGCCGAGAGGTATTCTTCACCGCATCCCGACAGGACGAGTGCAAGCGCGGCCAGCATAGCCGGGAAGCGCCATTTTTTTAGTCCTTTCATCATCGATTAACCAAACCTCTCTTTCATAGTTGTTTTTCAAGTATGAGGACCGTGATGCCCTTTTATGATGAATTCTTGTGTAGAAAGAATTCCGGGATCATGCGATGACCGAGAAGATGATCATCGAGACGAACAGGATCGTCATGTAGTTCAGGGAATAGACGAACATGCGCGTCGCCCATTTGATCTCATCGCCCGCTTTGAAGCCTTTGAGGGCGATGAAGAGCCAACCGAGGTTCAGCAAGGTGGCGAGGATGAGGAAAGCCATGCCGAGCTGCGGAAGCAGGAACGGCAGCGGGAAAAGCAGCAGCACCCAGCCGAGCATCGAACGCTTCGTGCGTTTGAAGCCTTTCACCACCGGAAGCATCGGAATCCCGGCCGCTCTGTACTCTTCCGTCCTTCTCATGGCAATCGCGTAAAAGTGCGGCGGCTGCCAGACGAACATGATGAGGAAAAGCGCCCAGGCGCCCATGCCGAGCGACGGCTCGACGGCTGCCCAGCCGATCAGCGGGGGAATCGCCCCGGAAACCGCGCCGACAACCGTATTGGCCGCATGTCGTCTTTTCGACCACATCGAGTAAAGGACGACATAGGCGAAAATCCCGGCAAGGCCCCAGAGGCCCGCATTCACGGATGCCGAGAACAGCAGAATCTCCCCTGCCAGCATGAAAGCGACCGACATGGCGAATACTGCGGGCGCCTTGAAACGCCCCGTCACCGTCGGCCGGGACTTGGTCCGCGACATGACCGGGTCGATATCACGGTCGATCAAGTTGTTCATCGCCGCTGCGCCCGCCACAATCAGACCGGATCCGAGGACCGCATAGATCATGAGATCCAACTCATGCAGAAAGTGCCTGCCGGAGAATTGTACGGCAAGGAAGAAGCCCGTGAACACTGTAATCACGTTCGAATTCACGATGCCGATCTTGATAAGTGCGAGAAAATCCTTCATGAAGGAGGCGGACTCCGTCTCCGGCTGATCGGCCGTGATCGTGCGACTGTTTGTCATGAAACCCCTCCTTTCAAACTGCCGGCAACACCCGCTAACCTTTACTATATCGGAAATCCGGGCCCAATTCTATACTTAACCCAAATTTGTCGAACGGAAGCGGACGTCCGTCATAATTTCACAACATATCTATAGTAAAGCATTTCAGATTTTCTTTTGTGAAGCCATTAGGTCTTTTTTATGAACAAATTGTGAAATGCTCCCACTTGTCCGGCGGGCACTTGCGCCCGCCGTTGTATTTGCATTCCGTTTCCGATATCATCAAAAAAGCGGAGACCGTCTCCGGGGCGGTCAGAATATATAAAGAAGGTGTCATCATGCAGTACAGCAACAAACTGAAATGGGTCGCCGTCGCTTCGACGATCGGCATGCTCGCCATCCTGCTCGGCGGTGCCCTCGTGACGAAGACCGACAGCGGCATGGGATGCGGCAGGCATTGGCCCGGATGCAACGGCCAGCTCATCCCGACCGAAATCACAGCGGAAGTGCTAATCGAATTCTCCCACCGGCTCGTGACCGGCGCGGTCGGCATTCTGATCGTCGTCCTCTGCTTCTGGTCCTGGAAAGCGCTCGGACATATCCGGGAAACGAAATTCCTGTCCTTCATGGCGCTCTTCTTCCTCGTCCTGCAGGCGCTGATCGGCGCTGCCCAGGTCAAATGGGGACAGGGGGACTTCATCCTTGCCCTGCATTTCGGCATCTCGCTCATCTCCTTTGCGGCGGTTTTCCTGCTGACCCTTCTGATCTTTGAAGTCGACAGGAAGTTCGATGCAGACAAAGTACGGATCGGTCCAAAGCTGAAGTGGCACACGCTCGGCGTCACGCTTTATTCCTATATTGTCGTTTATACGGGCGCGCTCGTCCGTCACACCGGTTCCGGCCTTGTGTGCCGCGACTGGCCGTTCTGCCGGAACGACGATATCCGCCTTCCGGGCAACCTGCACGAGTGGGTGCAGATGGGCCACCGCACTGCGGCTTTCTTAATCATCGTCTGGATCGCCTACATCGCTTTCCATGCATGGCGGAATTACCAGGATCAGAAAGTGGTCAGCCGCGGCTGGCTGATCGCGTTCATCCTCGTGCTCGCACAGGCGGCAACAGGAGCAACCGTCGTCTTCACGCGGCTGAACCTGGCGGCGGCGCTCGTCCACTCGCTCATCATTTCGCTCCTCTTCGGACTGCTCTGCTACATGATTCTCCTCGTCTCGAGGAGCAGGCAGATCGAAAAACGCAATCCGGACGGAAAAGGCATGACGGACCATCCCGGCTTCTAAGTCTGCCTTTGCAGGCGGAATTCCAATCAAAAAAGAATGTTCTTTGAAAGAAGCTGCCCTTTTCCGGACAGCTTCTTTCATTTTGATCCGGTCCGGCCTGTTTTCTCCGGCATCCGGGAATGTTCTGGGGTTTTCACTGTGTAAAGAGAGGCATCCGCCGAAAAAAAGGAAGCCGACGGTATACTGTCAGCTTCCCTGTTTTGCAGGCCGGAAAACGCAGCCTGCGTATTTTCATGGAAAAACCGGGCTCAGTCTTCCTTCATTTCGATGAGGAGATCCCCGGTGGAAATGGCATCCCCCGCCGATACGTAGATGTCCTCCACAACTCCGTCAAACGGAGCCTGGACGGTCGTCTCCATCTTCATCGCCTCCGTGATCAGGAGGTGTTCCCCCCGCTTGACACGGCTGCCGCGGTCGACTGCCACTTTCAGGACGGTGCCCGGCATCGTGGCGGCAATGTGGCGTGCATTCCCCTTCTCCGCTTTTCTGCGCTGGACGACATCGACTTCCGCCGATGCATCGGTGATGACAATTTCGCGCGGTTGTCCGTTCAGCTCAAAATAGATGATCCGGGTGCCGTCGGACTGGACCTCGCCGATCGAAACGAGTTTGACGATGAGCGTTTTTCCTTTTTCGATTTCCACTTCGATTTCTTCGCCGAGCCGCATTCCGTACAAGAAGGCCGGCGTGTCGATCACGGACACATCCCCGAACTTCTCGTGCTGGCTGCTGAAGTCTTCGAACACCTTCGGATAAAGGGCATGCGCGAGCAGTTCATGGCTCGAGACCGGCCGGCCGAGCCGATTGAACAGCTGTTCGCGTGCCTGTTCAAAGTCATAAGGCTCGAGCAGTTCGCCCGGGCGGACCGTGATCGCTTCCCTGTCTTTCAGGATGACTTTCTGGAGTTCCTCTGGGAATCCGCCGTACGGCTGGCCGATGTCGCCGCGGAAGAATTCGATGACCGAATCCGGGAAGTCGATCGACCGGCCGCGTTCCACGACCGATTCCTCATCCAGGTTGTTCTGGACCATGAACAGCGCCATGTCGCCGACCACCTTGGATGACGGCGTCACCTTGACGACATCGCCGAACAGCATGTTGACGCGGGCATACATTTCTTTGACTTCGTCCCAGCGCTCGCCGAGGCCGACCGCCTTCGCCTGCTGCTGAAGATTGCTGTACTGTCCGCCCGGCATTTCGTGGAAATAAATTTCGCTGTGCGGGCTCATCATGCCGCTTTCGAAATGGCCGTACATTTTCCGCACATCCTCCCAGTAATGGGACAGCTTTTCAAGCGAACCGACGTCCGCACGCACTTTGCGGCGGCCGCCTTCCATGGCATGGAACAGCGTGGAGGCGCTCGGCTGGGAAGTCAGCCCGGCCATTGCTCCGAGTGCCGTGTCGACGATGTCGACGCCCGCCTCGATTGCACGGGCATACAGATAAATGCCGTTCCCGCTCGTATCGTGGGTGTGCAGGTGAATCGGGAGCGACACCGTATCTTTCAGTTCGGACACGAGGCGGTAGGCGGCCTCCGGTTTCAGCAGGCCCGCCATGTCTTTGATCGACAGAATATGGGCGCCGGCGCCTTCCAGCGCCTTTGCCATTTCCTTGTAATAGGCAACCGTATACTTGTCACGGCCGTCGTCGAGAATATCGCCCGCATAACAGATGGCGGCTTCTGCCACTTTCCCGGAAAGTCGTGTCTCGTCGATTGCGACTTCCATCGCCTTGATCCAGTTCAGGCTGTCGAAAATCCGGAACACATCGATGCCGGCATCAGCGGACTTTTGGATGAATTCCCGGATTACATTGTCGGGATAGTTTTTGTAGCCGACGGCGTTCGATCCCCGGAACAGCATCTGGAACAGCACGTTCGGAACTTTTTCACGGAGCTTCAGCAGACGGTCCCATGGGCTTTCGCCGAGGAAGCGGTAGCTGACGTCAAACGTCGCCCCTCCCCACATTTCCAGCGAAAACAGATCCGGCATGAGACGGGCGGTTTCGTCCGCGATCTCCAGCAGATCATGGGTCCTCACCCGCGTGGCCAGCAGGGACTGGTGTGCATCGCGGAACGTCGTGTCGGTGAGCAGCACATCTTCCTGTGAGAGGATCCAATCCGCCAGCCCTTCCGCTCCCCGTTCGTCGAGAATCTGCTTCGTGCCCGGTGCCGGAGGAACAGACAAGTCAACGGCGGGCTTGCGCGGAGAGTGGAAGATCGGCTTTTTCACTTTCCCGATGCCCGGGAATCCGTTCACCGTCACGTTCCCGATATAGCTAAGCAGCTTCGTGCCACGGTCTTTGCGGGAAGGGAACAGGAACAGCTCAGGCGTTTCATCGATGAACGCCGTGTTGTACTTGCCGGTGAGGAAATCCGGATGCTTGACGACGTTTTCAAGGAACGGAATGTTCGTCTTGATGCCGCGGATCCTGAACTCCTGCAGGTTGCGGTCCATCTTGGCTGCCGCTTCGCGGAACGTCATGCCCCAGGTCGATACTTTGACGAGCAGCGAATCGTAATGCGGCGTAATGACCGCCCCCTGGAACCCGTTGCCTGCGTCAAGCCGGACGCCGAAGCCGCCGCCCGAGCGGTAGACCATCAGCTTGCCGGTGTCGGGCATGAAATTGTTGAGCGGATCTTCGGTCGTGACCCGGGACTGGATGGCATAGCCGAACAGCGGAATGTCCTCCTGCCGTGGAATGCCGGTTTCCGGATCATGCAGCCCTTTTCCTTCCGCAATGTGGATCTGGGCGTGCACGATGTCGATTCCGGTCACCATTTCCGTGATCGTGTGCTCCACCTGGATGCGCGGATTCACTTCGATGAAGTAGAACTTGTCGCCGTCTACGAGGAACTCCACCGTGCCGGCGTTGACATATTCCGCGTTTTCCATGAGCCGCACGGCCGCCTCACAGATGTCGATGCGCAGCTTGTCGCCGATTGCCGTGGAAGGTGCAATCTCGACCACTTTCTGGTGGCGGCGCTGGATCGAACAATCCCGTTCATACAAATGGACGACCTCGCCATATGTATCCGCCAATATTTGCACTTCGATATGTTTTGGTTTGTCGAGGAACTTTTCGACATAGACTTCATCCGAACCAAAAGCAGCCTTTGCCTCGGAACGGGCGCGCTCGTACGCTTCTTTCGTCTCTTGCGGGGAATGGACGACGCGCATTCCCCTTCCCCCGCCGCCGAGCGCGGCTTTGATGATGATCGGATAGCCATGCGTTTCGCCGAATGTTTCGACTTCTTGGAGCGAAGAAACAGGGCCGTCACTTCCCGGGATGACCGGAAGACCTGCAAGGATCGCCTGTTCACGCGCCTTTACCTTGTCTCCGAACATATCCAGATGGGAAGAGCGCGGCCCGATGAAAATGATCCCCTCTTCTTCACAGCGCCTTGCAAACTCCAGGTTCTCCGCAAGGAACCCGTACCCCGGATGAATGGCATCCGCACCCGAGTCCTTTGCGATCGAGATGATGCCTTCAATGTCCAGATAAGCATCGATCGGCTTTTTCCCTTCTCCGACAAGATAAGCTTCATCCGCCTTATAACGGTGGAAGGAGCCGTTGTCCTCCGCAGAATAAATGCCGACCGTCCGGATTTTCAGCTCCGTGCAGGCACGGAAGATCCTGATGGCAATTTCCCCGCGGTTCGCCACAAGGATTTTCTGGATTTTCCCCATTTCCCCATCTCCTTCACTTCTGTCTCGATTCGCTTTTGGCGAACATGGATACATTCAGAAGTATCCCTATTGCAAAGGATAGCAGGATTAGGGAAGTTCCGCCATAGCTAATGAACGGAAGCGGGACGCCGGTGAGCGGCATCAGTCCGGTCATCCCGCCGAGGTTGACGAATGTCTGGAAGCCGAACAGGCTGCCGATGCCGGCTGCGATCATCCGCGCCTGCGGGTCTTTTGTCTTGAGTGCAATCGCAATGGCGCGCAGGACGATGAATCCGAGGCCGCCGAGCACAATCGCCACACCCACGATCCCCAGCTCTTCGGAGATGATTGCCATGATAAAGTCGGTCTGCGGTTCGGGAAGATACCCCATTTTCTGGATTGACTCCCCGAGGCCGAGCCCTTTCAGGCCGCCAGCCCCGATCGCCAGGTAGCCGTTGACAATCTGGAACCCCTTGTCAAGCGGGTCCGCAAAAGGATCCAGGAAAGTCGTGATCCGGCCCATGCGCCCTTCGGTGAGCACCTCTTTCCCGAACAGAAGCATGCCGCCGACCAGCACGGCGAGAAATGCCCCGACCATGCCTGTGAACTTGAAAAATGTCTTCGGATGCATGCCGCTTGCGGCCATGACCGATACGCCGATCACGCCGAGGATGATCGTCGCCCCAAGATCCGTCTCCGTCAGGATCGAGAACAGGGCCAGCGTCAGGAGTGTAACCGGCGGCATGACGGAGTTGTTGAAGTCGTCGATGGTGCCTTTTTCATATTTCTTCGAGAAAACGCCCGCAAAGTAAAGAATGAACGCGATCTTGGCGACTTCGGAAGGCTGGATGTTGATTGGTCCGAGCTTGATCCAGCTTCTAGCGCCTACATCATCGCCGAATCCGACAAAATGGACGACGAGCAGCAGGACGCCCGTAACCGCAAGAGAAAGCATCATGAAGCCCGTCCGCTTGTAATGCCGGTATGGGATGAAAGCCCCGACAAACAGTGCCGGTGCGGCAATCGTCAGGTTGATCAGTTGTTTTCTGTAAAAGTGGTCGGCGCTCCAGCCATACCGGTTGACCGCCCACACCATGCTTGCGCTGTAGATCATGACCAGCCCGAACAGGCACAGGACAAGCCATGTGAAGAAAAGAGGGAAATCAAAGTTCCGGAGATACCGTTTTATATATTCGCGCATGAAAATACTCCAATCATTCATTAAACAAAAAACTCAAACCGCCGGATGTGTTTGAGTTTTTCGTCTTATTTCTTCGTATATGCATCATGCAGGACCGACAGTTCCCGTTCAAGCGTAGCCAGAATCTCCCGGCCCTGCTCGCGTTCGATCAGGCCCAGCTTCGCGGCGAATTCAATCTCGCGGGAAAGTCCGAACATCTGTGTATCCAGCACTTCTTCATAAAGAGGGCACTGCGGCATCGTCAAGTGGTCCATCTGGACTTTGATCAGCTGAGCGATCTTTTCCGCGTCCGCCTGAAGAAGTTCCAATGCCTTTTCATGATACGCCGCCGGTTGCACATTAGTATCCATGAAACCGCCCCCATCAGCAGGTTTTCTTCCATCGTATATCTTCTAAAGTGTATCTTTTCAACGGACAAATTGCAAGCAGTCAACCAAGTTTGCCGGTCAATCCCCTTTTGCGGCGGCCATATAAACGGTATACTGGACATGCGACAAATTGGAGGAGGAATCCCTATGATCATTCCGATTAAAGGAAATGCAGATTATACGATCACGCTCGATCCCGGGACCTGGATTTTTGACGACCGGAAAATCGACCTGAATACTTACTTCACGGAAGAACGCGAAGAAAAGAATGAACTGGACGAATACGTCAAGGCGACGTCCAAGCACTGGTCCCGCGAAATCATGGAAGGTGCCACTTATCCCCCCACGCTCAAGACGGAGCGCAAGTTCAAGAAAACCGAACTGCTGCACGGCACGTTCGGCATCGTGCTTGAGCCGTTCCTGAAAAATGCGGGCATCCGGGGAGACGCAAAAGAAATTGCGTTCGGCACAGCGGACGGCGAAGAACACCGATTCCCGGTCGAAGAAGCTTATTCGATGATCTTCCAGTTCAGCGTGGACGGCCAGCCACTGAAAGAGGACGGCCCCGCATGGCTTTTGTTCCCGGACGGATCAAATGCCGAAAACCCGATCAAGGCCATCCGGACCATCACCATCATCTGAGGAGGCACCGCCATGCTTGTAAAGTGTGTGCTCTGTGAGCGTGAAGGCGAACTGCCGGACCACTCCCCGGAAGCCAAGCAACTGCGCAACCGGCCGATTCATACGTATATGTGCCGCGAGTGCCATGACCGCATCTCGGCCAGGACCGCGGAGCGGATGGCCACCGGCAAGTTCCGATTCCGGCGCACATCCGCCAGCTCGGAAGAACGTTTTTGATCCGCCTCTTTTATCACAGCGCCATCCAATCCGGCCCGCTGCGGCCGCCGAAAAACATCAAGAGTTCCCGCTGCTTTTAAAGAGTGGCGGCTCTTTTTATTTTGCCCGAAAGTCTCCGGAGGGTGTTGTGCATGGGGTCCGGGAGAAGCAGGTCCGAAATAAGGACAAGCGGATCCGAAAATCTATGACTTCGTTGAACGGATGCCAAACGTGTACTGAAGAATTGGAAGCTTAATCAGCACGACAGGATCAATGCCCGGACGGCCACGGTCGGAATAAAGATCTTCCACGA
>NZ_JBHLWY010000045.1:0-31666 GCF_042432615.1 Bhargavaea ullalensis | reverse complement strand
CGGAATCATCTCATCGCTTCATAAGCAGGTTTTTTATTAAATTGTCCGTTTTATAGGGTTCGGTTCAGGCTGCGGCCGGGTGTTTTTTTATTTGGCGTGTGGTTTTTAAACAGGAGCCGGCGGGCTAGTCGGGTAAAACTCCTTTCTTGGTGCAAACTAACCGCAGCCAAGTTGGGAGGAAACCCAGCGAAGTCTTCTCAGCGCGGCGAGTGAGACGCAATCAGGTCCGAGTGAGTCGCTATTGGACCCGAGTGAGACGCTTTTGCACGCGAGTGAGACGCTTTCCGCGGCTGCTGCTTTCTAGGGACAACTCTTCTCTCCTAAAAACATTGATTCTCCGCTTGCGGAGAATCCTCCAAACCCAAAAGGAAAACCTTCCGGCGCGCCGGAAGGTTCATTTAAATGGGCTTGGATCGCTTGGGGAAACGATTCACTTATCGAGAAAAAGGGGGAGGGGAGGATGGCCATTTGGGCGAGTGAGTCGCAATTGGCCCCGAGTGAGTCGCTTTCTCTCCCGAGTGGGACGCAATCTCCCTCAAGTGAGACGCTTTTGCCCGCGAGTGAGACGCTTTTCACCTTTTCTCCCTTATCCTTCCCCAAATCAGCACCTTCTCTCCCTCAATCCTTTTCCTTCACTTTCTCCACCCACTCGTCGTAGCCGTTGCCTTTCAGGTGGATTCCGTCGAGGGTGTATTTCGGGTCCATCCGGCCTTCTCCGTGGGTGAACAGCAGGTCCAGGTTCAAATAGTCCGCGCCGCTTTTCTTCGCGATCTTTTTCACAATCCGGTTGTACTTCACGACTTCCTTATTATCAATCTTCCGGTCAGAAATCGCCGTGTTCACCGGAAGGATCGACTCGAGCGTCACTTGCGTCACGGCCGGGTCGAACGCATCGACGATTTTCCTCAGATTTTCCTCGTACTCTTTCCGGTCCACGCCCTGCAGGATGTCGTTCGTGCCGATCATGATGTATGCCTTTTTCGGTGCGCGGTCGGCCACTTCGCCGATTCGCTTCAGCAGTCCCGCCGATGTGTCGTCGCGGATGCCGCGGTTGATTACGGTCTCCCCCGGAAAATACTCCGCAAACTCCCCGTGGTCCGTCAGGCTGTCCCCGATGAACGCCCGGTCCACCGGCTTATCCGGCAACGCCTTGAAAATAGAAACTCTATTGATGTAATAAGGATTTTTATAATTTGGGGAACCCTCCCCCTCGGCTTTCGCGCTTCCGCTTTGGCTCCAGTAAAACCCGCCAAACCCGAGCAGCACCACATTCGCCAACAGGGACACCGCCAACACTGACTTCAGCTTCTTCATCAACTCTCATCTCCGTCTCTATCTCTGTCTCTTCCACTATCTCACTTTACCCGCTGTGCAAAACGGACAATCAGGAAGATTCCGGATGGGCAAGCGCATCAAGACCAAAAGACCCATCTGAACCTCTTAATCTTTAAAAATAAAATCTCTCATATAGGTCATTTATCCTCTGTCGCTCGCATATAAATAGATATGCACCAACTTGGCCGGTATGTGCGCTTTGGCCGGTGCATAGATTGTGTGGTTGGAGAGGAGGAGGGGTTATGCCGAAGCTGAGGGGGCTTTCGGCTTTGTTTTGTGCGCTGCTGATCCTGCAGCTGGCCGTGCCGATTTTCGCCGGGGCCTCCCCCGGGGGCGGGACGGCGGACAACAGCGGACGAACGATCATCACCAAACTGAGCCAGACCCCCGAAACTATTACATGGCGGGTGACGATCAACGCGGCCGGCGCCGGGCATGAAGGCTTGAGCGCCGCAATCACGTTCGGTCCGGGACTCGCACACGGCTCTGTCAGCGGAGGGGAAGGCGTTGAAATCGCGAAAACCCCCGCCGGATGGGACGTACAGATCCCGCCGGGCGACACCCCCGTCAAGCTGGACGCGACCGCGGCCGTCACGGACCCGGACCAAAACCGGCTCACCCTGCAGGCCACCGCGACTTTCCCGGACGGCGTGTTCAAAGCATCCACTGAAACGGCCGCACTGAAACCGGCCGTCGAGGAAGAAGTGCCGCCTGCAGTGGAGCCGGAGGGAGACGCTCCGGCGGAATCAACTCCGGAAGAACCGGCCGTTTCTCCTGAAGAACCGGTTGTTTCCGATGAAGCGGCGACGAAACCTTCGGAACAGACGACGCCAGAAAAACCGGCGGATCCCCCGGCAGGACAGTTGCCGGAGATGCAGGGCGAATCCCCGGTTGGACAGACGCCGGAGAAACCGGGTGAATCCGGACCGAAACCAGATGTGCCAACTGCCGGACCGGCCAAGCCGGAGGCGGAATTGCCGGCACCCGACCATCCGTTGAAGGATCCGGTCCCGCCGGAAAAAGAGCCGGCACCGGCAATACCTAAACCGGAACGGCCGCTGGCGGATCCGATTCCGCCGGAAAAAGAGTCCGCACCGGCAATACTTGAACCGGAGCCTCCACTGGCGGATCCGATTCCACCCGAAAATCAGATTTCACCTGGGGAGCTGATCCCTCCAGGGGATCCGGATGTTTCCGAGAAATCGGACCGCCCGACAGCGGACGAAGAGCTCACCGTGATTGAAGAACCCCCGGAAGCATCACAATCGCCTGCACCCGAGTTGCTGGCAACCGGCGAATACATGCCGGAACCGGGCGGAATGATTGTTCCGACCGAGCTGGACGGAGTGTCAACGAACACCCACACGAGGCCGCTGTTGCTGTGGGTGAAAGACGGCATCGTCCATGCGGCGGTAAAGTCGACGCACGCGCTGGAGTATATGGAGTTGAAAGGCGTAAGGAACACGGGGGCGGATGTGTATCCGGCGAGGGCCACAATCAAAGTGGAATACAAAGTATATGACCCGCAAGAAGGCCTGAAGGGCAACACGGGTGATGCCCACTGGACGGTATTCAAGTTTAACGCATCCGCACTTTCCTTTGAAGACGGGGTGGACATTCCGTTCTTCATCAAGGGAATCGGCGGCGGCCATGACGTAAGAGGCGGACTTGTTCTCACCATTCCGCAGAAAGACATCACCGGCAACAAAGTCTGGGTCGGCGGGACGGAGCGGCCGGCAATCGAACTGCAGCTCAAGGCACAGGCGGCGGGCGAACCGATGCGCACGCTCGGCACCGCCACCGTCACCGGGCCTGCCTGGAGCCACACATGGATGAAGGTTCCCCGGTACAGCCCGGTTGGGAAGTTGTACGTGTTCTCGGTAGACGAAAAGACGGTCCCGCCGAACTACACAAAGACGACCGACAAACTGACCGTCACGAACACGTATGCTCCGGAACAGCGGACGATCCGGGTCGAAAAGCGGTGGATCGGGCCGGCTACGGATTCGGTGACGATCCAGCTTCTGGCGGACGCGAAGAACACCGGGAAGACGCTCGTTCTAAATGCGTCCAACGAATGGACCGGCTCGTTCCAGGTCAATCAATTTGACGACAAAACCGGTAATCCGATCAACTACACGATCAAGGAAGTGGCGGTACCGGGATATTCAACAACAATCGCCGGCACGATGGACACCGGCTTCATCGTAACAAACGCGAACACGGCAACGACCGAGGTCCATGTCGCCAAGCAATGGGTCGGTCCGGTTGCCGGTCCGGTAACGGTTGCGTTGCTCGCGAACGGTCAGCCGACTGGCAAAACCGTCACGCTGAATGAAACCGGAAATTGGAAAGGCGTCTTCAACGGCCTTCCAATACACGACCCGGTTACCGGTCAGCCGGTCGCCTACTCTATAGTAGAAACTCAAATCCCTGCCGGATATGAAGCAACATACTTCACGGAAGAAAACGGGGAACTCATCGTCACGAACACGGCGCAGACCGCGTCAATCACCGTGCTGAAAGTGGATGAAACCGACAAGCCGCTTGCCGGCGCAGTCTTTGAACTGCGCGACCGGGAGGGAGACGTGGTCGGGACGTTGACGACCGGCGAAGACGGGACGATCGTCTTCAATGACTTGCCGCTCGGAGACTACACACTCACGGAAACGAAGGCGCCGGCCGGATACCGGCTGTCCGCCGAGCCGATCGAAATCACATTGAACGTCGACACACGGAACGTCTTCCAGAAAGTCGTGAACTCAAAACTCGGCTGGGTACTGCCTGACACCGGCGGGCTCGGAACGGGGCTGTTTTACGGAGGGGGCGCGCTCCTCATGGCGGCGGGGCTCCTGTTGTTCAGAAAAAGGGAAAATTGAGAGGAGAATGGGATATGGCGTTGGCCAAAAATAAGTGGGGCAGTTTGTTGTTTGCATTCGCGCTGATCGCGGCGATGTTCGTGCCGCAGATGGCGTTTGCGACAGGGGGGCCGGACAAAACAGGCAGCTTGACGATCCATAAGTTTGCACAGGAGCCCGGCTCGGAAGCAGGTGAGGAAGGGACCGGGCTTCCGGGACAGGGGGCGGACGGCACTCCGGTCGCGGGGGTTAAGTACTCGCTGATCCAGACGCATTCGTATGACCCCGCAACCGGCATATGGAAACCTGCTTCTGTCGAGGCCATCAAATTTGTCACAACGGGCGAAGGTGGATCCGTCACGGTCAGCAACATTAAGCTCGGCCGCTATGAAGTGAAAGAAGTGAGCGGGCCGGACCATATCCTTCTGAATCCGGAGCCGTTCTTCGTAGACATTCCGATGACGAACAAGGAAGGCACGTCACTGAACTATGATGTTCATGTGTATCCGAAGAACGAAATCGTCCGTTCGGCAGTTGAACTGACAAAAGTCGGGGAAGACGGAAGCCCGCTTGCAGGCGTGACGTTCAAGCTGTTCAAGGCGGACGGCTCACCGGCCAAGGACAAAGATGGCCAGGACATCCCGTCCATGACTACGTTAGCAGACGGCAAAGTCAGTATTTCCGGGCTTGGTGCGGGCGAGTACTACTTCCAGGAAACAGCGGTGCCTGCAGGATACGCACTGAACAACACGAAAGTGAAATTTAAGATTGAGAGATCCGGCCAAGACATTGTGGTGAACTGGACAAACGAAGAAGGATTCGCCAACAACGGCACCGTGACCAACTACATCACTCCTGAGATTGAAAAAGACGCAAACGGCGAAAGTCACCTGAACATCGACCGGGGACAGCTGTTCGACTACAACCTGACGATCACGGCGCCGAAGGACATCCACAAATACGCGTCGATTACCGTGACAGACAAACTCGACAGTCGTCTCGAATATGGCGGCCAGTGGAGCGTGAAAGGCACTGAGCAGTCCAACATCGACTTCTCGCAGGACGGTCAGCTTCTTAAGTGGACGGTGAAAAACCCGTCTGCACTCACACCAGGGGAGGAAATCAAGATCACCTTCAATGCCAAAATCCGGCCGGATGCGGAACTAAAGGGCGATGAATCCGGCATCCCGAACACTGCGGATCTGAAGTTCAACAACGGCAGGGGCTATGAGGACACCGTGCATCCAGGCACTCCGCCGACAGTCACACCGACAAGCGGCGGGCTGAAGATCATCAAGGTGGATGCGGCGGACAACTCGATCAAGCTGCCTGGCGCTGAATTCAAGCTCACTGACCTGGCTGGCAATGTCATTGACACGACCAATATGGGTAATGTGGTGCATCTGAACGGTAGCAAGTTCAACGGCAAGCTTGAAAATCTCAAAACACGTGATGACGGTACCATCGAAATCAAAGGCCTCACGCCGGGCGAGTACCTGCTTCATGAAACGAAGGCACCAACCTATACAGAAGACGGCGTTGAAAAATCTTACCGTCTCCTGACAAAAGCGATTGACGTGAAAGTTCAAAATGGTAAAGACGCTGAAGTCACCGTCAAAAACTCCAAGTCCGGCTGGCTGCTGCCGACAACCGGCGGCATCGGCACGATCCTCTTCACTTCCGGGGGCCTCGCGCTGATGGGGCTGGCGACGGGCATGTACGTCCGCCGGCGCAAGACGGATTCCGGCACTGCCTGATTGATTTGAACGGGGGAGCAGCGGCTCTCCCGTTTTACATAAGACCCGAAAGGACGATCGCGCCGTGAAAAAATACGTGTTCCTCCTCATCTTCATCATCGGCCTGGCCGTCTTTTCCTACCCGATGATCAGCAACTTCTTCGCGACGAAAGCCCACCAGTCGGTCATCCACGACTACGACGAAGCCGTCCGGCAAATGGATTCCGTCAAAATCCGCGAAGAGCGCAAAAAGGCCGAACGCTACAACGACAGTCTCGCCGGCCTGCCCGTCGGCTTCACCGATCCGTTCGCAGAAGGCGGCAGCACACAGGAAAACCGCAGCTACTATGACGCGCTCAACATCGGCCCCGCGATCGGCAGCCTCGACATCCCGAAAATCGGCGTCGAGCTCCCGATTTATCACGGCACGAGCGAAGAAGTCCTGTCGCAGGGCGCCGGCCATCTCGAGAAATCGTCGCTCCCGACCGGACAGCCCGGCACCCACGCCGTCCTCACCGCCCACCGGGGCCTCCCGTCCGCGAAAATGTTCCGCAACCTGAACGACCTTACGACCGGAGACCAATTTCTCGTCAAGGTCCTTGGCGAAACGATGGCCTACGAAGTCGACCGCATCGACGTCGTGCTCCCCGACCAGACCGAATGGCTCCAGATGCCCGAAGGCGAAGACCTCGTCACCCTGCTCACCTGCGACCCGTACATGATCAACACCCACCGGCTGCTCGTCACCGGCAAACGCGTCCCGTATGAAGCTGAAATCCTGGAGGCAAGTGCCGAACCGAAGGAAGAAAAGCCGGCAGCCGGGAACCGCAGTTGGATCACACTCGCCGCCGCGCTTGCAGCAGCGGCCGGGGGGCTGTACGTATGGAGGAGGAAAAGGACGGCGGAACGCGATGAAGCATAAATGGAGCATTTTATTGTTCGCCGCCGGTCTCATTATCCTTGCTTATCCTCACATCGCCCAGCTGGTGAATAACCGGATCCAGCACAACCAGGTCGATGAATTCCGCACCGCGCTTGACGACTTGCCGGATGAAGAAGTCGTCCGGCTCATCGACCGCGCACGCGAGTACAATGAAGACATCGCCGAAGAAAGCACCGGCCTCCGCGACCCATGGGGCGACCAGGAAGAATGGATCAACGCCTACCGGGATCTCGGATTCGACGATAACGAAATGTTTGGCGCCCTGGAAATCCCGAAACTGAACGTGCGCACCCCGATTTATCTCGGGTCATCGGAAGCGGTGCTGAGCAAAGGCGTCGGCCAGGTCGAGGGCAGCTCTCTGCCATTGGGCGGGCTGGGCACCCATACGGTACTGGCCGGCCACCGCGGCATGCCGACGATCCCGATGTTCCGCGACCTGGACCGGCTGCAGGCGGGGGATGTGTTCTTCATCCATACCGTGGAAGAAACCTTGGAATACCGCGTTGTGGCGCAAGAAGTGATTTACCCGGACGACACCGACTCCCTGGAAATCCAGGATGGAAGGGATCTGGCGACATTATTGACCTGCCATCCGTACCGGCATAATTATCAGAGGCTGCTCGTGCACGGAGAGCGGGTGGAGTGAGGGGAAACGCATAGTGAATGGGCGAGTGAGACGCTAAGTGCCGCGAGTGAGACGCAATTGAGTCCGAGTGAGACGCTAATGTCCGCGAGTGAGACGCAATCGGGCCCGGGTGAGTCGCTTTTCAAGACAACCGCTTCCCGGGGCAGCCCTCCTCACCTTGGAATAACCGCTCCCCCCAAAAGCAACGATTCTCCGCCCGCGGAGAATCTACCAATCAACCCCTTAAGGAAAACCTTCCGGCCCGCCGGAAGGTTTATTTAATGGGCTTGGATCATTTGGAGAGGCTATTTCGACCGGGGAGAAAGGGGAGAGAGGGTCTGAATCGGACATGCGGGTGAGACGCAAAGGGACGGGAGTGAATCGCTTCTCACGACATCCGCACCCCAGGGCACTGCCACTCACTGTTCTCCCTGATGCCACTGATTAACCCCCAGGTTTTTGGACCATCCTGTCACTATATAAGTCAATCGGCTTAGGGGAGGTGCGGGGAATGGGCGGGTTTCTGAACAGATTGTTCGGCGGAGATGAAGGCGGGGGGGACAACACGGGGACAGAAGGCTTGCCGACTTCGTTTTCCGACAGCCTTGATTGCAATGTGGATCAGTTTAAAGCGGAGTTTCGCTATCCCGAGAACAGTGCCCTGAAATTTCGGGAGCTGCTGATTCCGTCGGTGAATCGACGGGCAATGGTGCTGTTTGTCGACGGGGCGGCGGACACCGTCCAGATCAACGACTATGTGATCAGGCCCCTTTTGGAGACGGACCGGAAGATGGAAGGCCTGCAGAGCCTCCCGGTTGAGATCAAAAACAATATTCTCACCGGTTCGGGCAGTGAACTCCTGGAGGGATTTCCGCAAGCCATCAAAAAACTGGTGAACGGAAGCACGATCATCCTGGTCGACGGCGAAGAGCAGGCCATTGTCGTAGAGACTGAAGGCTTTGAGAATCGCTCCGTTGCCGAACCGACACGGGAAGTCGTGATCAAAGGACCGAGAAGCGCCTTCATTGAATCGGCGGCGATCAACCGCTCGCTCCTCCGCAGGCAGGTAAAGGATCACCGGCTCGTGTCGGAGACGATGACAGTCGGCAAGGAATCTCCGCAAGAAGTGTCCATCTTATATATGGCTCACATTGCCGACCCGGCACTCGTCCAAAATGTGAAAGAGTCGTTGTCCAAGGTGGAGAAAGACGCCATCCTGACGCTTTCGGCAATGGAAGAACTGATTGAATCCCGCCCGTATTCTCTGTTTCCGTCCACGATGACGACGGAGCGGCCGGACAGGGCGGGGTCGTTCCTGCTGGAAGGGCATGTCGTGATGCTCATGGATAACTCTCCGGATGCGCTCATCGCACCGATCACGTTCTGGTCGATGTTCCATACGGCGGAGGATCAGTTCCTTCGTTGGGCGTTCGGCAACTTCGCGCGGATTGTCCGCCTGATCGCCCTTTTTCTCTCCCTGCTGATGCCGGCCCTGTACCTGGCCGTGGTGACATTCCATCCGGAAATGATTCCGACCGACCTGATGCTGGCGATTGCGGCGTCGAGGGAGCGGGTGCCGTTTCCGACGTTGCTCGAACTGCTGCTCATGGAAATCACATTTGAAATTCTAAGAGAAGCCGGCATCCGGGTTCCGACGCCGCTCGGTACGACAATCGGAATCGTCGGAGCGCTCATCCTCGGGCAGGCGGCCGTCCAGGCGAACCTGGTCAGCCCCCTGCTCGTCGTCGTCATCGCGATCACCGGCCTTTCGTCGTTCGCCATTCCGGATGTCGGGCTCAGTGTCATGACGCGGATCCTCCGTTTTATATTCGTGATTGCGGCCCATCTGCTCGGATTTGTCGGGCTGGCTCTTGTGCTCGCAGCCATGCTGGCCTACGCCACTTCGATCAAATCATTCGGTGTGCCGTTCTTCTCGCCGCTTGCGCCTCACTTTCCTTCGTCCCGCGATCTGTTTTTGAGGCCGATTCTCAAAAAACAATGGCTGCGTCCTTTATCCATGAGCCCGAAAGATCAGATCAGAGACGAGCCCGAGGGAGGGGACGGCCCATGATCCGGGTTTCCGACGGTAAGATCGGGCCGAGGGAATTCTTCGCCATTCTTTACGGGATGATGGCCATCCGCGTGACCGACGCGACGCCCAGCCTCATGCTGGAAGACGGCCTCACTGCAGCCTGGATGCTGCCGCTGATCTCGGCGATCGTCTTGTTCGGATCGCTGATGTTTTTGCTGGCAATCCTTAAAAAGTACAACATGGGCCTGATCGATATTGTGTTCGAACTGGCAGGAAATGGGTTCGGACGATTGATCATCCTATTTATGTTCGTCACGGTCTTTTCATCGATGTCACTTAACGGCCGGAGCTATTCGGACATCGTCATCACGATGTATTATCCGAAAAGCCCATTGCTTCTCATTATGGTGGCGCTTATTCTGGGCGCGGCGCTTTTCATCGCGCACAGGGGCCTGGAGGCGATCGGACGCACGGCGTTGCTGGTTGTGCCGATTTTCATGCTGACGTCCGTTCTTTTGATCATCGGTGTTGCCAATCAGCTCGATCCTCTGTTCATCTTTCCGATCGCCGGGCCGGGCGAACTGGAAGTCATCAAAGGAGGACTCGAATTCAGTGCGTTCTTCGCCGACATCATCATCGTCGGCGTGCTGGCTGACCGGCTGCGGACATTTAACGCATACCGGACGGCTTCCATCTGGGGGCTTTGGGTCCCGGCAGCCAAGATGGCTTTGTTTTTGGCGGTCTACGTCATGATGTTCGACTATCCCGCAGTGCGGAACATCGCCTATCCGTATCATCATCTGACCCGGATGGCGATGGTCGGATCGCTTGCAAACCATATGGAGGCCCTGTTTCTGGCCCTCTGGTTCGTCGGCGCCGCGATCCACTTTGCCACTTACCTGTACATTTCCGCTCTGCTGCTCGGCAAGCTAATCAATTATCAGCCGTTCCCGCAACTCCTTTTTCCTCTGGCGGGGCTGTCTGTCCTCATCGGGATGCTTCCCGAAAACCCGCTGATGGGAGACCAATTAAGAAAACTTCTGCTGCAATCCAGTTCGGGCCTGTTCCTGTTGCTGCCCGTCTTCTTATGGGGAATCGACCGGTTCAGAAAGGGGGGGAAGGAATGAAAAAATACGGATGGCCGATCGGGATGCTGGTCCTTGTTTTATTCCTGACGGGGTGCTCGGAGAGACAGGAGTTGGAGAAACAGGCGTTTGTAGCCGTGATCGGACTGGATAAAGGCGAAAAGGAACATCAGATCGAAGTCACTTTCCAGATTTCCAACCCCCAGGTGAATACGACACAGTCTGCGGAAGCGCAAAATGAAGAACCCTCGAACATCGTCACCATCACGGCAGTGGATCTGCTCTCGGCCAAGGAATTGGTGCAAACCTCCTTGTCCAGGGAAATCACCTTCTCCCATCTCCGGACCATCATTGTGGGAGAAAAGCTCGCAAAAGAAGACCTGTTCCGGCATGTGATCGGCTCCGCCATCATCGATCCGGAAATGCGGCGCGAAGCCATCATGATCGTTTCAAAAGAACCGGCACAGGACTTCATCCATGCCAACAAACCGACGATGGAAACGCGCCCCCATAAGTACTATGAATTCATGGAAGATAACTGGAAAAACACCGGCTTCGTCCCCATCTCCAATTTGAATGTCTTTTTTCAACGGACTGAAGGAGAACTGTTTTTGGCCGGCTATGCAACCGCCCAAAAAGATCCCGAATATGAGAAGAATGATGACACCTACCTGGCAGGCGAAGTCCCGCAGAGCGGAGGGGATCCTGTGGAAATGATCGGCTCGGCGGTCATGCAGAAAGGGCGGATGGTCGGGACATTAAACGGCGAGGAAACAAGACTTTCGCTGCTGCTTAGAAGAAAAAACCTGCTCAAGACGATGATCACCACTTTCCCTGATCCTTTGAACGAGGATTACCGGATTTCCGTCGTCGTGGGCCAGGGCCCAAAAACCAAAGTGAAAGTGAATACGGACCGGTCGCCGCCCGAAGTCGATGTGGTCGTGCCGATCGTGTTGAAGATCAACTCCAACATCGCGCTTGAGGATTACACCGTCAGCAAGCAAAGACAGGAAGCATTGAAGAAAATGGTCAAAACCAAAATGGAACAGGCATCCGGCGAACTGATCGAAAAAATACAGGAAGAATACAAAGGAGAGCCATTCGTCTGGTACGCCACCGCCCGCAAGAACTTCCGGACGACGGGAGATTTTGAACGGTACGACTGGGGAGAGCAATTCAAAAAAGCCGACGTCCACGTCAGCTTTGAAGTCACGATCGAAAGCTTCGGCGAACAACTCCGGCCGCCGACGCTGAATAAGAGGGAGAAGGATGAGTGAGGAGAAGGGCGGGGGAAGGCGAGTGGGATGTATAGGGGGCGAGTGAGACGGTAAGGGGCGCGAGTGAGACGCTTTTGGCTGCGAGTGAGGCGCAAAGGGACCCGAGTGAGACGCTTTCTTCCGCGAGTGAGACGCAATTGGATCCAAGTGAGACGCAATCAAGCCCGAGTGAGTCGCTTTTCACGACACCCGCTCCCCTGGCATCACCCTTCACCTTGGAATAACCTCTCACCCCAGATTCTCCGCTTGCGGAGAATCAAGCAAATCCAGCCCTAAAGGAAAACCTTCCGGCCCGCCGGAAGGTTCATTTTATGGGCTTGGATCATTTGGAGAGACTGCATCACACTGAGGATGGCGGATTGCTTTATCCGCCAACTGTTGATTAACTCCTAAAAAAAGATGAGTGACGCAAAAAGTCGCAAGTGAGACTTAATCGTCCGCGAGTGAGACGCTATCATCCCCAAGTGAGACGCTATCCAACCCCTGACCCTCACCATGCCAGCTCCACCCACCCCGCACGCACATCAAAACCCCCTGCCACCAGGCAGGGGGTTCATCATTTCACTCACGATCACTTCGGCACAACCGGATCGGTGTCTCTCACATCGTCCACGGTCACCTGTACCTCGATCACTTCATCTTCCACGCCGTCAATCGTGCCGACCGCCGTGTACACTCCCGGGTGATTCAGATCCACGCCGCTCAGATCCCAATCCACGTACACTTCGATCGAGACCCCGTTCGTCAGAAGAAGGAACACGGTCTCCGGCAGTTCCGGCGCGACGCCTTTCATCGTCTCAACCGGATCCGGCTGCTCGATCTCGGCAATCGGGTAGTTGATCATCGCTTCGAATGCACGCACGAGGAACGAAGCGAGCTGGCCGCGCTTCACCGTTTCCTGCGGGCGGAACAACGTCTCGGTCGTCACGCCATTTTCTTTCAGGATGAGGATCTTCTCCTGCATATCTTTCGCGGCTTTGTTCAGGTCATTGATCTTCGGCGTCGGCACGTCCTCGAGGTCCTCCAGCGCAAACGCGTTCACGATCACCTTCGCCATCGCATCCCGCTTGATCAGCCGGGAAGGGAACACATTGCCGTTCGGGTCGCCGTTGAAGATCCCCGCATCGCGGACGATCAGCGAAAACTTGTACAGCTCCTGGTCCGGGTGGCTCTTCGGAATATCCTTGAACGCCGGGATCCCGCGGTAGTCATACGTTTCCAGCGTCTCGCCGGTCAAATTCAGCTCGAGCTTCCCAAGCGCCTTGATCACGGTCGCCGTCTGCACGTCCTTCGACGACTTGAACGTTCCGTCCGCATAGCCGGTCAAGAGGCCGTAATCCTGTGCCGCCATGATGTTGCTGTAGTGCGCGTCGTTTTCGTTGATATCCGTGTAACCTGCCGCGGACACCGCCGACGGAAGAAGCGTGCCGGCAGCCAAAACGCCTGCGAGCACCCATTTCGTGAGTGATTTCATCCTTTGCATTCCTCTATTCTATTAGGGTTGAGATGATTATAGAGTGCGGCGGGGAGGTTGTCCATACACTTTGAAAATATATTTTATGGAAATAAAATCCTTGTGGCTTTCGGGAAGAAAAGCCGTCCATTCCCGCCCCGAGACGCCGCACCCGGACCCCGATGCACCCACGCCCGGACAGCGAAAAAACCGTAAGAGTCCGATTCGGCCTGCTAAGAGACCGATTCTCTCTTTTAAGAGTCCGATTCCTGTCGCTAAGAGTCCGATTCTCTCCTGTAAGAGACCGGTTCGCCCGCTTAGGAAGGAAAGCGGCGAGCTCGGAGCCAAGCGAGACTCTCACCCCCGATAGCGTCTCACTCACTCCACATCCCGCTGTTCCTCCACACCGGCTGCCCGGTCAAAGTAAAACACTCTCTTCCCGCGTCCGATCAAAACGGCCAGCACATGCACCACGATCACCAGCCAGATCACGGCCTGCAGGACGAGCGCGCCGACGGTCAGCCACGCCGCGAACATGTACTCGGGTGTCCCGAATGCCGGTTCATATCCTTCCAGCGCACGGACCGCGATTGTCGCCAGCCACGGCAGATAAATTGCCGCCGTCCGCTTCAGCAAGGCAGTCCACGACGGAACGCCGCCATCCGCACCCGTAAGCCGGATCCGTAGCACCCGCATGCCGATCGTCCGCCCGCGACCGAGCATTGGCACCGCAAACAGCACAATCAGCAAGCCGGCACTCATGAACACAAACTCCGACACCACACCCGCCGGCAGCACGAGCCCGTACACGATCCACGCAATCCGCACGATCACATAGTCCACCACGATCGCCAGCAACTGCGACAGCGGCGGTACGAACCGGAGCTCCTCGATCCGCTCCGACTTCGCCAGCACATCCGCCCGGCTCGGGAACAGCGCCAGCAGCACCGGCGCCACGAGGAACCCGAACAGCGCCCCCGTGCTGTTCAAAATCAGGTCATCCACGTCAAACACGCGGTAAGGACAATTGTAAATCCCGTAAATCCCCGTCAGCTGCGTCACCTCAAAAAACAGCGACAGCCCGAACCCGAAGGCCCACGCCCGCTTCCAGAACTTCCGCTCCCGCAGGAAATACCGCAAATACACCCCGAGCGGCAACAACAGAAAGAAGTTAAACAATGCCTGCCAAAACGCACTTTCCCGCAATACCGCCGCGTACGTCCCCGGCCGGCTCAGCACCACACCGCTGCTCCGGATGACATCCCCGACAAAGAAAAACGGAACAAGCGACACATGCTGCGTCCCCGGCTTCTGGAACTGACACGTATCCCGCACCGAAGGCAGGGGCAACAGCACGAGAAACAGCGCCGCGATCAAATAAAACACAAACGAATACACCACAACCGTCGTCCAGACGCTGAGGAACCCATACTTCCGGTACGTATAAACCATCCAAGGCACCGTCAACACGAGCGCCCCCAAAAAGAACACCGCCACCGCCGCCAAAATCGGCGTCTCATACGCACCCACAACTCCACCCCCAATCCCTTCTTATCCACTTTCCCGTCCATCACGGAAGGAAAACCGCCATTAGAGCGGGCCAAAAACGATTGCGTCTCACTCGGATCCAAAAGCGACACACTCGCGCCCGATTGCGTCTCACTCGGAGTGAAAAGCGACACACTCGAGCCTGTTTGCGTCTCACTCACTCCCAAACACATTAAAGGACTCCGCCCACTCCACGTGGAAAACAGTTACCGAAAGGAGGCCGTTTCCATGAACATCCTCATCGCAATGGACTCATTCAAAGGCAGCGTCACCTCGCTCGAAGCGGGCGAGGCCGTCGCCGAAGGGATTCGCCAGGCAGATCCTTCCGCTGTCACTCAAATCATTCCGCTGGCCGACGGAGGAGAAGGCACCGTCGAAGCGCTTGTCCAGGCAACCGGCGGCAAGCTCATCCAGGCAGAGGTCACCGGCCCCCTCGGCCAGCCGGTCACCGCCACATATGGTCACCTCGGCGACGCCCGCACTGCCGTCATCGAAATCGCCGAAGCGTGCGGCCTCACCCTTGTCCCTGAATCGGAACGCAATCCGCTGCGCACGACCACCACCGGCGTCGGCGAGCTCATCCTCGACGCGATTAAAAACGGCGCCCGCTCGCTCATCATCGGCCTCGGCGGCAGCGCCACGAACGACGCCGGCATCGGTATGCTCCAGGCGCTCGGCTATCGCTTCCTGGATGTTTCCGGCCAAGACGTGCCGCGGGGCGGGGCGGCGCTTGGCGCCATCCGCTCAATCGATGCAACCGCCGTCCACCCGTCACTAAAGGGAATCAACATCCAAGTCGCCTGCGACGTGAACAATCCTCTTCACGGAGAGCAAGGCGCCGCCCACATATACGGTCCCCAAAAAGGCGCCGATCCGGAAATGGTCCAGTTGCTCGATGCGGGACTGAAAAACTTCGCCGAAGTCGTCAAAGAACACTTCGATCTGGACGTCCAATCCATCCCGGGCGCAGGAGCCGCCGGCGGACTCGGCGCCGCTCTCGCCGGCCTCCTCGGAGCCGAACTCCGAAGCGGCATCGACCTCATGCTGGAAGCCGTGAACCTGAATGAACACCTCAAAACCGCCGATCTCGTCATCACCGGCGAAGGAAGGCTCGACGCCCAGTCCTCCATGGGCAAAACCGCCATGGGCGTCGCCGGCCTTGCCAGGGAAAGGGGAGTGCCCTGCATCGCACTGGCAGGGAGCGTGACGGAAGATGCAGGGGCACTTAACCAGCTTGGCGTGACAGCATTCTTCTCGATCCTGAGTGAACCGGCGACACTTGAAGAAGCGATGAATCCCGAGCGCACAAAAGCCAACCTGCAACAAATCAGCCGCCAATTGATCCGGCTTTACCAGGCGAGAAGATGAAAAAGCAGCTCCCGCAGATGCGGAGAGCTGCTTTATAAGTTAACTCCCAATGGAAAGCGACGCACTCGCACTTGATTGCGTCCCACTCGAGGCCAAAAGCGCCTCACTCGCGCCGGATTGCGACTCACTCGAGACCGAAAGCGACACACTCGCCCTATATACAAAGAAGGCGTCCCGCGCGGACGCCTTCTTTTTCATCACTTTTTGGACAGCCCGATCTGCGTCACGCCGCTCAGGATGGTCAGGAACGGGGAGAGCAGGCAGAAGAGGGCGAAGGGGACGTATTCCACCGTGGGCACGCCGAGCACGCCGGCGATGAACACACCGGCGACTCCCCAAGGCACAAGCGGGTTGATGACCGTGCCCGTGTCTTCCAAAGCCCTCGACAGCGTCTTTTTATTGTAGCCGAGCTTCGTGTACTGTCCTTCAAACGCCTTACCTGTGATCAGGATGGACAAGTACTGCTCGCCGACGAAGAAGTTCAGGCCGATCGCCGTGCAGGCGGTGGCGGAGATCAGGCGGAAGGCGGTCGTCAATCCTTTTTCGATGGGCTGCAGGATGGTCGGGATGATGCCGAGCAAAAACAGCAGTCCGCCCATGCCGAGCGCCAGCAGCACGAGCGAGATAGAGAACATCATGCTCTCGATCCCGCCGCCGGACAGCACCGAGTTCAGCTGCTCGACGTTGCTGTCCATGACGAATCCGGAAAACAGGATGTCGGCCATCTTCGTAAACGTGAGGGACGGGTCATGGATAAAGGCGATGACCACACTGCTCACAATTCCCGCTGACAGCGTCGGAATCGCGGAGACTTTCAGCACCGCGAGAACCGCCACAATCACAAACGGAATAAACGCGACCGGGCTGATGTAGCTGTATTCCTCCAGCGCCTTCAAAAACGCGGCGATCTCTTCCGTGTTTTGCCCTTTTTCCGGGGACAACACCACAAACACAACGGCCGTGATGATGAATGCCGGAACCGTCGTCCACATCATATTTTTAATATGTTCAAACAGGGGAACACCGACGGTTTCGGAAGCAAGGTTCGTCGTTTCTGAAAGGGGAGACATTTTATCTCCCAGAAAGGCTCCGGACACGATGGCGCCGGCGGTCACGGCCAGCGAGGCGTCCAGCGCCGTGGCCATCCCGATGAACGCCACCCCGATCGTCGCCGCCGTCGTGAACGCGCTGCCGATGCCGACCCCGACGATCGAGGTCACGACAAAAACGGAGAAATAAAGCGGCAACCCTGAGAACAAATGAAACCCATAAAACATGAGGCTCGGGATCGTCCCGCTCGCCATCCAGCTGCTGATCAGCATGCCGATGAAGAAAAAGATATAGACCGCCCCGAGCCCCGAAGCCGCCCCGTTGATCAGCCCTTTTTCAATTTCCTGATGCGGAACGCCCTTGAACCGGCCGTACAGCATTAAGAAAATGATCGAAAAAATGATGGGCAGATGCGGATTCATCCCGAGCCCGATAATGCAAATGCTGATGGAGGCAAAGACCACCAGCAACACCAGCACCGCTTCCCAAACCGGCAACTTCAATTTCGTCGACTGCAACACTCGAATTCCCCCTTAAAAAAGCGCACAAAAAAAGCCCTTCTCCACATAGGGACGAAGAGACTTCGCGGTACCACCCTAATTGGCAAGACAGGCTTGCCCTCTCAAAAAATCATCTGCGTCATTCCTGCAGGTGTAATTCACCCAGGTCCCGCTCGGATTCCCACCACCCATCCGATCTCTATCTTCTGCAAGAAACCAAAGCTACTGCGCCTGCCAACAGATTTTGTGCTCATATGATGTGCTAAAGTGTACGGCTGGAGCGGGGATTTGTCAACAAGGGAAGCGGTTCTCCCATCTGAAACAGGGCATCTGCCGGAACGGCGGATGCCCTGTTTCAGATTCCTTTAATAGCGACTCACTCGGGGGAGAGGTAGGGATTCGGGAGTGTTAGGTAGGGATTCATCACGGTTAGGTAGGGATTCACGGTGCAGAGGTAGGGATTCAACGCGCTTAGGTAGGGATTCACACACGACGCCCCAAAAACTCCGGATCAACAAAGCGTGCGGAGAGAACCAGAAAGAACAGAAGCGATCTTGATGGGAACAGCTCACGATGAGGGAGGTAGGGATTCGAGAGCGTTAGGTAGGGATTCATCACGGTTAGGTAGGGATTCATGATGCAGAGGTAGGGATTCAACCCGGTTAGGTGAGGATTCGCACACGACGCCCCAGAAACTCCGGATCATCGAAGCGTGCTGAGAGAATCAGAAAGAACAGAAGCAATCTGGAAGAGAACAGCTCACGGTGAGGGAGGTAGAGATTCAAGAGTGTTAGGTAGGGATTCATCACGGTTAGGTAGGGATTCAACGCGCTTAGGTAGGGATTCACACACGACGCCTTAGAAACTCCGGATCATCGAAGCGTGCTGAGAGAACCAGAAAGAACAGAAGCAATCTGGAAGGGAACCACTCGCGGTGAGGGAGGTAGGGATTCGGGAGTGTTAGGTAGGGATTCATCACGGTTAGGTAGGGATTCGGAAGTGTTATGTAGGGATTCGGAAGTGTTAGGTAGGAATTCGCACACCTTAGGTAGGGATTCACCCCCCATCACAAGTTTTCCCCCAAACTCCCAAGATTCAATTTTGATCCGCTGCATGAAAATCCTCCATTCCCTTCTCCCACAAGGCTTCAACACGAAACCTCCCCGATCCACACCCTCTCCCGCACTCCTCAAAATTCAATTTTCCCACAGTTTTCGTGCTCAATTTCAAAAAATGCAGGTTCGCCTTTTTCCCTTCTCTCTTGCTATGCTACGGGGCAAGGAGGCGATGTTGTGATTGTGATTCGGAGAAGGTCGGTGGAGCTTTACGCGATGGAGCGGTTGCTCGTGTTGCTGCCGGCGTCGCATGAAAAGAGGAAAGAGGTAGGAGATGCGGTGTACCGGCTGAAGGCCGGCCGTGCCGGGGAGCGCGAAGTGGATAAATATGTGAGGCTCACCCGCATTCCCGGACCGGCGAAAGTGCTGACCGACCTGGAATTGGAGATCGGGCCAAACCATATTGTGCAGATCGACACGGTGATCCTGACGCCCAGGGGTGCCTGGATTCTCGAAGCGAAGCGTTACAAAGGCACACTGCGCTACTTGAAGAATCCGAACCGGCTGGAACGCATCGACAGCAACGAAGAAGTCACACCGTTCCCGTGCCCGATTTCACAATTAAGTACTCAAATCCGCGCTCTCGAACATTGGCTGGCGGATCGGGGGATCACGCTCCCGGTACAAGGAAAAATTGCTTTCGTCTCAAACAATCTCTGGCAGGGGCTGCCCTCCGATGCGCCGATCATCCCTGTCCGCGACGTGCCATTTTATCTCCAACAATCCTTTGACCACCTGCCCGAAGTGCTGGATCTCCCGCTGTTCCACCAACTGGCAGAGCAGCTCGCCAAGGAAAAGCACCGGTTCAACCCATTCCCGCTCTGCGCCCGGTTCGGAATCAACCCCAACACCCTCAAGCGGGGATTCCTCTGTCCAACCTGCCATGCCCGGATGCGATTCATCACGGAGCGGACATGCCGATGCGAGGCCTGCAACTTCCAGACACTCCCTGATTACGGCCGCGCCCTCCTCGACTGGTTTCTCCTCATCCACCCGACCATCAACAACCAACAATTAAGACTCTTCCTCGGCCTGAAAAACAAATACGCCGCCACCCGCATCCTCGCCCTATTCGAGCTGCTAAAAGTCGGCACCTCCAGAAACACCGCTTATACCATTGATCCTTTCGTCGGGTTGGAAAACATGCAACTGAAGCGGCGGATGAAAGCGGGAGAAGGGAGCGGAAGGTAGGGATTCGATGGGGAGAAGTAGGGATTCATGCATGATTGGTAGGGATTCAACAGGGAAAGGTAGGGATTCGCGAGCTTTAAGTGGGGACTCACCCTTTCTTGAGAGGAAAAGCAATCAGCGAAAACTGCGGGTGAAGGTGGAAGGCAGAAGCGGAAGGTAGGGATTCAGCGGGGAGAGGTAGGGATTCACGCACACTTGGTAGAGATTCAGCAGCAGAAGGTAGGGATTCGTACCCCCGTAGATAGGGATTCACCCTTTAAAGGTAACAGAATATTAAAAACACTCCACTTCCAAACTCCCACCCTTAATGCTATTGTAAGAACAAGGAACAATTCATCATGATCTGACAAAAGTGTTCATTGTGTTTCAGACAAAGAGGAGGGACATGATGGAGAAGTTTATCGAGCAGGTGCGGGCGTTGTCGAAGCGCGTCAAAGGGTTGCAGGCGTCCATCATGACCGAGGAAGCGACGAAGACGTCGGTGATCATGCCGTTCTTCCAGATTCTCGGCTATGACATTTTCAACCCGGAGGAATTCACTCCGGAATTCACAGCGGATGTGGGGATCAAGAAAGGAGAGAAAGTCGACTACGCGATCATGCATGACGGGAATCCGGTGATTCTCATCGAAGCGAAAGGAATCAACGAAGTGTTGCCCAAGCATGATTCCCAGCTGTTCCGGTACTTCGGCACGACCACGGCAAAATTCGCCATCCTCACGAACGGGATCCTGTACCGCTTCTTCTCGGATCTTGAGCAGGCGAACAAGATGGATTCGGATCCGTTCTTCGAATTCAACCTTTTTGAGCCGAAGGAGGCCCAGCTGCAGGAGCTCTACAAATTCCACAAAGACAGCTTTGATCTGGATAAAATCTTCAGCACCGCTTCGGACTTGAAGTATTTGAACAAGACGAGGGCGTATCTGGATACCCTGTGGAACGATCCTGACGAAGACTTCATCAATTTTGTCACCGGGCATATCTACGAAGGCAAGCGCACCAAAGCCGCCCTCGACCGCTTCGAACCGATCATCAAAAAATCCATGAAGCAATTTATCAATGAAATGGTCAACGATAAGCTGAATGCCGCCCTGAAATCCACGAGCGCCGAAGAAACAAAAGTGGAAAAAGAAGCTGAGCTCAAAGCGGAAATCGTGGAAGAACCGGAAAATCTGATTGTCACAACAGAAGAAGAGATTGAAGGCTACTCCATCGTCAAAGTCATTCTTCACGACCATGTCGACGTGAACCGGATCCATTATCGGGATAACCTGAGCTATTTCAATATCCTGCTCGACGACAATATCCGCAAATGGCTGATCCGGCTCGGGTTGAACGGCAGCAATAAATACATCCAGTTCAACGACGAGGACCGGACCACCATTCCAATTGAGACGGTCACCGACATTCTCAAACACCAAGAACAGGTGATTGAAGTGGCGGAGCGATTTATGGTGAAATGAGCTCATCCACCCCGGATGAGCTTTTGCTGTTTCATACCAAATGGTAGTGACTCACGATCGATTGGTAGGGATTCAGGAAGCGGAGGTAGGGACTCACGCATGTTTGGTAGGGATTCAACACGGAGAGGTAGCGATTCACACACCATTGGTAGCGATTCGCCCCCCTCTCCAAAAAAGACACCAGGCCCGCTCGCCTGGTGTCTTCCTTCTCCCCCTTACTTCACCCGATTTCTCAACACTCCAAGCCCCTCAATCTCCAACTCCACTTCATCCCCAGACTTCAGCCATGGCTGAACGTCCGGGCCGGCTTCCAAAATGCAGCCGGTTCCGACTGTGCCGGAGCCGATGATGTCGCCGGGATAGAGGGTGGTGCCGGATGAGGCGCGTTCGATCATTTGGCCGAAGGAGTAGTAGATGTCTTTGAAGTTCCCTTCAGATAATGGTTTGCCGTTGATGCTGGCGGTCATTTTCAGGTCGTACCGGTCGCCTGTCCGATGGGCCTCCAGTTCGTCTTTCGTGACGATGTACGGTCCGATGGAGGTGGCGGCGTCTTTTCCTTTGGCGGGTCCGAGGCCGACTTGCATTTCCTGCATCTGCAAGTCGCGGGCGGACCAGTCGTTGAAAATGGTGTAGCCGAAAATGTATTCATCGACATCCACTGCTTTGATATTACGCCCTTCTTTTCCGATCACGGCGGCAATTTCCAATTCGATATCAAACATCTCGCAGCCGGGCGGAATTTCCACTTCCTGATCCGGGCCGTGGATCGACTGGTGATTGGAGAAGTAAAACACCGGGATTTCGTACCATTTCGGATGGACCGTCAGCCCGCTTTGCTTGGAGGCGTTGAGCAGGTGCTGTTCGAAGGCCATGAAGTCCCGGACGCTGGCCGGATTGGGAAGGGGGGCAAGTAGCCGGACATCTTCCAGGTCGTACCCTTCCTCCGTATTGCTCTGTTCCTTCAATGCAGGCAATGCCTCGCCGCTATGGCGAATGAATTCCAGCATCGTTCGGATCTCCGTCCCGTTTACTTCAAGTGAGATTGGATAAACCTTTCCGCCGTCCGTCCATCCGGCCTGTGGTTGGTTGTCTTGATATACAAACGTCACGAATTTCAAAATGCGTCTCCTCCTATGGCGTCATGGTACTTGCTGCAGGGCAGGGGAGGCTCCCGAAACCCCGCTGTATTTCTGAAGGATTCCGTTGCCTTTTGGACTCAAGATGACTTGGCGTCTCCATAGCCCCTTTTCGACCAAGAACCCTTGCTTGATCAGCTTTGAAAGAATCGCGGATGCATGCAGGGAGTCAAACTCGGTCTCCCGGACGTACTGATTCAGGGCGCCCATGCCATGACGGAGCTTTTCGAGGAACAGGAAGTCTACCTCTGTCAGCCGGTCATCGGCAAAGCGTTGGGTGCTCTCGCTTAAATACAGATTTGACGTGAGGCCTTCTTGAATGTGGAACGTGTAGAAGCCCGGCCCCGAGTATTTTTCCCTTCGGATGAGGTGGCGTTTGTCCAGGTCTTCGATGATTTTATTGCTGACAGACGAGTCCACGCCGAGCATGTCGCTGATCTCTGCCATCGTATCGTATCCGTAATGGATCAGCATCATGACCTTTTTCTCTTCCTCGGTCATCGTGTTCGCCAGGCCGATCGTTTCGTTGAAGCCTTCCAGCGCGTAATAGTCCGGTTTCGTCAGAAGACTCACGATCACGGTAGTCAGGACGGTGGCGACGAGTCCGACCACTCCCACGTGAGTGTACGCCCCGAGGGGGAAGATCTTGGTGAGGTCCAGCACAGTGAAAATCGCCGTTGCCGAAATTCCGACGACCGCTCCGTAGAACGCGCCTTTCTTCGTCGTGCGCTTCCACCACATTCCGAGGAATACGAGGATGGACGGGGCACCTAGCCAGGCGGTGGAGAAGGCGAACAGGTAGAGCGGTCCGCCCGGATAGAAACAGAGCAGCCAGACGATCAACCCGAGCGCAAGCGTGATCACTTTCGATGGAACCGTCAGCTCCTTTGAAGTTGCGTTCGGTCGGACATAGCGCTGATACAAGTCGCGGACCGCCGTGCTGGAAGCCCCGATCAAAGCCGTCGTAGAAGTGGAGATCGAGGCGGCGAGCGCTCCGAGAAGGGCGAAAGCCGCCACGACAATTGGCAACGCTTTCAAAACAACGCCGAACGCAGCGGTCGGATCGATCGTTCCGTAAGGGAGGAATTGATCGCCCATCGCAGAGCCGGCGTACAAGCCGGTGAAGGCCAGGATCAGGATCGGAACGAAAACGAGCAGCAGGGCACCGTAAACGAATGAAAGCTTGGCGGTCCGTTCGCTTCGGGTCGAAGACACCCGCAGCCAGTAGTAATTGTTCCCCCAGACGAGGAAACAGGCGAACAGGATCACAAATGTTAGCACACTCGGATACTGCATCGACAGGACCGGCAACTGGCCGCCGCCGATGCCGCTCGTCCAGTAGCTTCCCGGACCGGCCCAGTTGGATGAGATGAACGACATGCCGCCGAACTTTGAGATGATCGTGATCAGCATGACCGGCAAGGCGATCAGCCCGATGCACATCTGGATAAAGTCAGTGAGGGTGACCGCCCAGAACCCGCCGATGTAAGTGAACAAGAGGAACATGGCGAAGATCGCCGAGAGCGTCCCGAGCAACGACCAGCCCGTGAAGCTCGTGGTGACAATGGCCATGGACATGACGTTGTTCGCCATGATTCCCAAGAGACCGAGAATGGTGGCCACCGTGACGAGCGTCCTCGTCCTTTTGTCAAAGCGCATCTCCAGCCACTCGGACAGCGTATGAGCACCGGAGCGGCGGATATAAGGGGCAAACAACAGGCCGTACAGGGCGAGCCCGCCGATCCCGTAGATCAATCCGAAACCGAACGATCCCCAAAACCCGGTCATAATCGCAAGACCCGGACCGAGCGTGATGATCGTACCGGCGAACCCGATGGCGGCGACTCCGAAGATGTTCACGAGCAGACCGACTTCACGGCCGGCAATGAAATAATCATTCGAGCCGGTCACCCACTTGCGGGTGATCCACCCGCCGCCGATGAGGATGGCGATAAAGGCGACAAAAAAGAGCAGGAACACACTGTTGAAGCTCATTCAGATCCTCCTTTAGTCAAAGATGGCGACAGGTCGGGCCCAGCCGGCGCTGGCCCCCTTGATGTTGATCGGGAAGGCGGCGACCTTAAATCCGTGCTTCTTCGGCAACTTATCCAAGTTCGCCAGCTTCTCGATCTGGCAGTATTCCGCTTCTTTTCCGACGTAGTGGGCGGCCCATAGGATATCGTCCTGCGGATTTTCGCGGTACTGCTGTGCCTGGAGCGGCAGCGGGATATCCCAGCCCCATGCGTCAATCCCCATTACTTTGATGCCCTTATTGATCAGCCAACGGGTAGCATCCGCCGAAACGCCGGCATGGCAGAACGCATAATCTTCCTCGTAAAATCTCTTGTCGGCATCCGTGCGGACCAAGACGATATCATACGGCTTCAGTTCATACTCCATCTGCGCGAGGCGTTCCTCAAAATCCTTTACCTGAAGCTCATAGCCGGTTTCCTTGTCACTGAAGTCAAACAGCACCCCGTCGCCGTAAAACCAATCCACAGGAAGTTCATCGATTGTGCGGGAACGCTCTCCGGCAGTCTGTTCTGCATAATGCCAAGGCGCATCCACGTGGGTGCCCGTATGGGTGGTCAGCGTGAGTGTTTCCACCGCCCATGCCTTGCCGTCCGGGAAGTTGTCTTTCTCCAGGCCGAGAATGGAAGCAGCCTGTTCCGCCCCTTGTTCATGCGTTTCATACTCGATTTTCGGCGGGAACGGTTCCTTTGCCAATGCATCCATCGGTACGCTCAAGTCGATGACAGTTCGTTTGTTTTCCCCCATGTTCATTCCCCTTTTTAATTTGATAAGGTTGATGCCCGCGATCCTGCCCTCCTTTACATGCTGATCCTATGAAATCCTTCATTGTTGCTGATTAAAAGCGGTCGAGGAGCTTCTCAAATTGCTCCCCGTAGATCTTGCCGAGTTCTTCAGGGAAATCCTGAACGACCTGGTTGATGTATATGTCATGCCGAATATAGTTAACCGTCGTCCGGACCAGTGCCGTATGGCTTGAAATGACGGCATGCGTGTCATCACCCGCCGAGTGGAGAATGAACACCCGCTGATCATCCACCACGCAGGAGAGCTCCCCGAGATGCCGTTGATCCGAAAAGGGGCCTTCATGATGCTTGTAGTGCTGCCAGGGGAGACGTGCCTCTGTTTTGTCAAAGGTAATCGACACGATTTTCACCCCTCGCTCATGAGCTTCACTCAATTCCGTCTTCAAATGGCCCATCTCCTCGGCCCAGCAGCTGATATAGATATTCGTGGAAGACCCGCTGATCATCTCGCGCAACGCCTCAAGAGAAGCCGCATAGCCGGAAATATGATAAAGCTCCGACCAGCCCACATTGTTGTTTGTGGAAAGGCTTTTGAAATAGCTGTTCAGCAATTTGTGGTCCTCTTCGAATTCTGTTTCCATCGCCACCAGCAATTCATCGTAAGGAAGCGGCGTATACAACTTCTTATTTGAGGACGAGCCGTCCGCCACGTTGAAGATGACATGCCGATCAATCAGGCGCTTCAGCGTCTCATACACCTTGGCATTTGGAACCCCCGACTGATTGGCAATCTCATTCCCGTTCAACGGATGACGCTGCAAAAGAGCGATATAAATCTTCGCCTCGTACTCCGTAAAGCCATATTTCTTTAATGTGGTCAACACCGAATTGGTTTTCATTTATCTCACCCTGCCTCCAACATACTACTAAGGTAGTAGTTAGTCAATGAAGTATTTAAAATTTCAGTCAACAAAAACCGTTCATTTTGTAAATGAAAAGAGACGCATGGGCATATTCGCCAATGCGTCTCTTCTTGCTGAGTCACCTTTAGAAAACTTGAAGAAAATCAATCTTGCTTCTTTCCGTCCCAATTGGCGGATGATTAGGTTGGTCACAGTCATCCGGACTGGGGTCTTCAGAGGATAGTTAATCAACAGCTTGTTCCTACTCCCAAATCACACATTGCCAAAATGCCAGTGGACATAGGCTTTCAGTGAAACACCAACTTCAAAGTTTCCGCCAACTGTTGATTAACTCATTCACCAACAGAGGCCTTGGAGCAAGTATAAGACTCACCTGCGCAGACTGGTAACCTCTGCACCGACCTCCAAAGGTCGTCTCAACAATCTTTCTGCCCAACTGCCAAGTTTCAATTTTGGCTCCTCCCCAAAAACTTAAATTAAATCAATCCGCCCACTAACTGCCAAAAGACAGCCAAACTACGATGCCTTGCGGTTTTGCTGCATTACATAAAGCCATCCACCCTCATATAACTATCCCCCCGGACGCAAGTCCCGGCCTTTTCTGCTACCCCTCAAAATCCAATTTTGCCCCCGAAAACGCCGTCAAAATCCAAAAATCGCGATTCGCCAAATGTCCGCCTGTCCTGCTATGGTGTGCCTAAAAGGGGATGGCCTGATTGAAAGTGTTTCGAAAGTACCCGCTCTATCTCCACGCACTCAAACGCCTGGAAGCCTACCTGCCCGATGGCCACTGGAAGCTCGAGGAAATCCAAGAGGAGATCTACCGGCAGGAGGCCGGCTACAGCGGGGAGAAGGCGGTGGACAAGGAGATCCGCCGCACCCGGCTCGAGGGGCCGGCGCAAGTGCTGACGGATCTGCAGTTCCAGGACGGACCGGACCGGGAGCACCTCATTCAGATCGACACGCTGATCCTCACCGCGAAAGGCATCTGGATCCTCGAGGCCAAGCGATACCGGGGCAAGCTCCGCTATCAGACGGCGCCAAGAAGGCTGGAGCGCCACGACGAAGACGGCTCTGTCCTCACATTCGACTGCCCGATCCTGCAGCTCGAGAATCAGATCCGCGCAGTGAAAAATTGGCTGAAAGAGCGCGACATCCATCTTCCGGTCTCCGGCAAGGTCGCATTCGTTTCCCGGAACACATGGGAAGGCCTGCCGTCCGACGCCCCGATCATCCCGGCGAAGGAAATCCCGGCCTATCTCGAAGGGGAGTACCAAAAGTGGGGAGAGGTGATCAGTCCCGGAACATTCGGCCGGATCGCAGTGGAAATGGCGCTGGAACGAAGCCGATTCAACCCGTTCCCGCTCTGCACCTGGTTCAAGATCGATCCGAACGACCTGAAGCGAGGAATCCTATGCCCGGCATGCAAGGTGAGCACAAACCGGAAATCACAGCGTCGATTCCACTGCCCCGGCTGCCAAGTCATCCTGCAACCCGACTACGGCGCCAAAATCCTCGACTGGTTCCTGCTCGTGTACCCGACCATCACGAACTACCAATTCCGCATCTTCGCGGGGATCCAGCGGCAGCAGACTGCCAGCCGGCTCCTCTCCGAATTCGAACTCGTCAAAATCGGGAACTCCGTCAACACATGCTTCACCGTCAACCTGTTCGAAGACCTCGACAGCAAACAACGGCTGAAAAAGCGAAGGAAGGCGCAAGAAGACCTGCAAGCCTGATCCCCAGATGTGACCGCCTGGACCGGAAAGGAGGTGATCCGATGACAACACCTGAACAAACCGCAATCGAACTCACCATGAAGGCGATGGACAACGACTACATCATGAAGAAATACCCGGGCGACTACGAAGACCGGGAAATGGCCGCCGTCTACTACACCGACCTGAACGCCAGACTTGCCATGGAGTTCCACCGGGTGGTCCTGGCATACCTGAAAGGGGAGAAGGTGCCGGACCGGCCGCCCTATCCCCACAGCCTGTCACACAAAATAAGGCATTTTGACGAGTGGGAAGACGGGTATTGATCATCAAAAATGAGCAGAGGCATCATTGCCTTTGCTCATTTTCTTGCAGCTCCAGAAAAACTGACCCTGGCAATCAAAAAGGTACCCACTCACCCTCGAATGTTACCCACTCGACCGGAAAAGCTACCGACTCGGACCCGATTGCCACCCACTGGACCGGGAAAGCCACCGGCTCGCACTCGTTTGCTACCGACTCGGCCTCAAAAGCCACCCACTCGCGCCCAATCCCACCAGATTCTCGGGCCGGTCCCGAGGATCATCCTTCAAATAAATAAAGAGCGCTTCCAGCTCGCTGAAAGCGTTCATCTAAAACCAATACTCTGCTATGAAATAACCGGTCAATCCGGAGGTCCAGGCGTCTACACCCTGTTGGGTCGGCATGCCTTGGTCGTCCAGGTAGTCGCCAAGCTCCGATATACAGGATGCCCTGTGTTTCGGCATATGTTTGGAACGGGTTGATCTGGGTGATGTATAAGTGGGCGTTCGGGATTGGTGACGGCAGAACAATACTGTCCTAGGACAAAGAAACACTATAGACAGCGCTTTCAGTGAATGATAGAATCTTATTAAGTTAATAGCCGCAGGGAGAATCAGAGAACAGGCCAAAATCTTTTTTAAGGTTTTTGGTGTGTTCTTTTTTTGTCTTTTTTTGGCTATGTGGCTGCATTTCAGAGGGGGGAGAGGCGTTTTTTAGGTGAATATGAGCATGCAGTGAGCCTAAATTTTTTTATCAATTGCAGTGAAACGGAGCGGAGGGGAATTGTGAAAAAGTTAAGAAGTCCTGTTAGTTGGTTGATCGTTTCTCTTTTGTTGATGTTGGTCGGAAGTCTTCTGGCTTCTCATTTTAACCGGTCAGGCGGCGATGTCGATGTCTCGCGCGTTTATTTCGAGACGCCGAGCGGCGAGCTTTCCGGTCTGCTGTATAAGCCGGACGGGGCGGACGGGGAGCCGAGGCCGACCATCATTGCGACGCACGGCTATCTGAATTCTGCGGAGATGCAGGATGCCCAGGCGATCGAGATGTCCAAGAGGGGCTATGTCGTGCTCGCGCTGGATCTGTATGACCACGGGCATTCCACGAACACCGCGGAGAAGGAAGTCGAGTTCTTCTCTTTCTGGCCGCAGGCGATGTATGACGCGGTGCAGTATATGTATGATCAGGATTTTGTGCTGAAAGATGAGGCCGGCAACGGGATCATCGCTGTTTCCGGCCATTCGATGGGCGGCTTTTCTTCCACGCATGCCGTCATGCTGGATGAGAAGGATGTTGCAGAAAACGGGTTCCGGAAGATTTATGGTTCCCTGACATTCGGTTCGGACTACTGGTGGCTGACGACGATGGGGTACACCCCCGAGCAGATCAATGCCGCCTATGCCGGGCGTCCGACCGGGAAAGTTGCCGGCCGGTACGATGAATTCTTCTTCGACCGGGATGCGGAGATGGCGTCCCGGACAGTCGTCGAGAAGGATTACGTGAACACGGAGGAAGGCAGCGGGTTCCTCGGGAATCCGGAGAATCCGCAGGCCGGGGTCATATACGAGGTGGACGGCGGCAAACGGGTGATCTACCAGCCGAATGAGACTCACCCATGGAACCACTTCTCGAAAACGGCCACCGGAGATGCGATTGACTTTTATGATGCGGCCTTCCAGGACTACAGCGGCCTTGTAACGATAGGGGAAGACGGGCAAACCTGGATGTACAAAGAGTATGCGTCTTTTATTGCGCTCATCGGGTTCTTTCTTTTCTTCATGCCGTTCATCTTGCTGCTTTCAAAGCTGCCGTTCTTCAAGGGGATCCGTACCCCGCAGCCGCACATCGTGGCCACGCCGAAGTCGGCCGGTGCGAAAGCGGCGAACTATGCGCTGCTCATTTTCGGCGGTCTGTTCCCGGCGCTGTTCTTCGCCGCTCTCTATAGCGGGGATCCATCCGGGATGAGGATCCTGACCCAGGCGAGTCTCATCCTGGCCGTCACATTTGCGGTTGTCTTGATCGTTGGCTTCGTGAAAGGGCAGGAGCGGGATATCCGGTCGTGGGCTCTCATCATGCTTGTCCTGAGCGTGATTCAGCTCGTCCTCCTGAAAAATCAAGAGACCCTCATTGCGGTCAATTCGTATTTCGGAGCCCCGACCGTGAATCCGATTCTCTACTGGGCGATTAATGTCTCGATCGTTCTCTTCATGCTGCTGATCAGTTCTCATTACCTTATGAAGAAGCCGGACGGAGCGACGATTTCCGGTTACGGCGTGAAGGCGGGCGTGAAAACAGTCGTCGCCGCCCTGGTGACCGCGGTCATTGCGGTTGTTGCCGGATACGGGATCTTGTATGCCGTGGATGCGGTGTTCAAGACGGACTTCCGGCTCTGGACAGTTGCCGTTAAAACGTTCGAGCCGCAGCATCTGGTCGCCCTGCTGAAGTATGCGCCGCTGTTCCTGATCTACTACTTCATCGTCGGCGTCTCGGTGAACATGAACACCTCCGGCGAAAAGTTCAACGGACTCAAGGGATACGTCGCGGCGATTCTGCACTTCGTCGGCGGACTGATCTTATACTTGATCTACCAATATGGATTGCTCTTTGCAACCGGAACAGCCGGTTACCCATCGGAATCGCTGTCTTCCATCATTGTCATCGGACTCGTCCCGGTCCTGTCCGTCGCGGCGGTCTTCAACCTGTTCCTCTACAGAAGGACGGGGAATGTCTACACGGGTGCATTCCTGAATGCCGTCTTGATGACGCTGATCACCCTTGCGAACACGGCGCTGTATACGGTGCTGTGAGAAGGAGGGGCATTTGGCTCTGGTTGCAGCTGAGGGTCAGGTGTGATTGCAGTGACTGTAGGCTGCTGATTGCGATCTCTTTTCGGATAAATCGATTGAAAGAAAGCCTTGTTCAGATTTTGAACAGGGCTTTTATTGTAGGGATTTTTAGAAATAACTCGTACGGCTTTTTTAGACAAAATTAGCGGTTCTATCGCCTGCTCAGGTGGCAGGCGCACTCGGGATCAATATTCCTGAATGACAATACCAGCCACCCCACGCATTTAAATCAGGAATAAAAAATAATGAAGACAATGTAATGCAACTTTCTCTCATTTACACCGGGTGCAGGCACCTATAACTGTTTGAAATCCAATTAATGTTACTGACGCGCTTTAAAGTCCGGCAATTGACGGTGTCTGTTGTCCGCCTTTTGACGAAGACCTTG
>NZ_JBHLWY010000044.1:0-18927 GCF_042432615.1 Bhargavaea ullalensis | reverse complement strand
AAGGATGTTCAGGAAAAAGAAAAACTGTAGCCAAAGGAGCATTAGGCTCACTTTGTCTACAGTCTGAACCGTGTTGCCTTTACGCAACACGGTTTTAAATATCACATCTCCTCCAATATCCTAATCACCTTCAACAACTGCCGGTTCTCCGGCACATCCACACCATATTTCTCTCCGAGCTCAATCACTTTTCCGGCCATGTATTCAACTTCGGTTTTGCGGCCGTGTTCGATGTCCTGCAACATGCTCGTTTTGCCTTCGGGTGCGAGGCTTTCGAGCACAGGGCGGGCGCGCTGGATGTCGGCGCCGGTCAGGTTGACGCCGGCGGGCTTTGAGATCTGGACGACCTCGTTCATGACGGATTCAAGCCAGTCGCGGGCGCTTTTCACATTCTGGAAGACGGAGTACGGGGCGCGCAGGACGGCGGACGTCTGGTTGATGCCGACGTTGAGCATGAACTTCCACCACATTTCACGCCAGATGTCGTCCGGAATTTCAAATGGGACTTCTGCTTGTTCGAACAGTTCCCGAACGGCGGCTTCTGCTCCCGGGTATTCGCCGTCTTTCGTGCCGAAGACGATTTTTCCTAATTTGGAGTAGGAGATCTCCCGGTCTTTCCGCTGGGCATCGATGCCAACGCACATGCTGTACAGAACGGCATTGTCCGGGAAGGCGGCTTTCAGCTCGTCTTCACTCGAAATGCCGTTGAGCAGCGGGAGGAGGATTGTCTCTGGCCCAACGAACGGCCGGACGCTTTCAATCGACTCTTTCAACTGGTCATTTTTGACGCCGAACAAGATGAGGCCGGCCGGGCCGGCTGCTTCATCAATCGGACTGTACCGGAACCGGGCGCTGCGTCCGTTGATCGCGAGGCCCTGTTCGTTGTAGCGGACCAGCCGCCTCCGGTCGACAAGGACGGAGAACCGGTCGCCTAGATGCTGCTGAAGTTTTTCGCCGTATGCCGCGCCGATGGCCCCGAGGCCGATGAGCGCGGCGTTTTCGATGGATTTCATTCTGGTTATCCCACCTTTCGCTTCGCTTAAAAGAAGTGTAGCATATTGAAGAGAAGGAAGATTGGAAATCTACTATTAGTTTCGGAGGGATGGCAGATGGACGTGCGTTCATTGAAAGAAAAGCTGTTGGCAGATTACGAGGGTGCGCTGGATCTGGACGGCGTGAACGGCGGGAGACTGGCGGAGCGGCTCGCCGTACTGTCGGAAATCGGGCGGACGGAAGACGGCGGCGTCAACCGGCCGGGATTTTCTATGGAAGAAAAGCGGGCGAAGCAGCAAGTGATGGAGTGGATGACGGAAGCCGGTTTTGAGGTCCGCCAAGACGGCGCGGGCAATGTGATCGGCCGGCTTGCGGGCAAGACGGAAGGCGCTGCATTTGCGGCCGGCTCGCATGTGGACAGCGTACCGAACGGCGGGAATTTTGACGGCCCGCTCGGTGTGCTCACGGCTTTGGAAGTGGCGGAAGCCTGGAAAGAGACCGGTTTCGTGCCGCCAGTGCCTTATGAAGTATTGGTTTTCTCTGAAGAGGAAGGGTCGCGATTTGGGGCCGGCATTCTCGGCAGCCAGGCGATGACGGGTGATCTGGACCGCGAAGTGGTGGAAAGTCTGACCGACAAAGAGGGCCGTTCGTTCGCGGAAGTGATTGAAGCCGTCGGAAGTTCGGCCGAGTCGTTTTTTAAAGCAGCCCGCGATTTGGATGAAATCGGGTTTTACGCGGAAGTGCATATTGAACAGGGGAAGCTGCTGGAAGAAGCGGACCGGCCGGCGGGCATTGTAAAGGGCATTGCAGGTCCCGCATGGCTTGACGTCGTGTTCCGGGGGTCCGCCGGACATGCCGGCAATACGCCGATGGCCGGCCGGCGGGATCCGCTTGTCGCTGCGGGCCGCTTTGTGTCCGAGGTGAGTTCACTTCCGGCGGCGTTCAGCGAAACGGCGGTCGCGACGGTCGGCCGGCTGAATGTGTCGCCGAACGGCACGAATGTCATTCCCGAGCAAGTGGAACTGACAGTGGACATCCGGGACCTTGACAAGGCCTCGCGTGACGGGCTGGTGGACAAGGTGCGCGAAACCGCACAACGCTGCGCAGCAGAGCGGGGAGTGAACGTCGATCTCCGGCTGGCTTCGTCGATTGATCCGGTCCCGGTATCGGAGGTAGTCCGGGCTGAGCTGCGCGAAGTATTCGGCGAGCTGGATCTCGAGGTGATGGAATTGATGAGCGGTGCGGGCCATGACGCCATGATCCTCGGCCGCCACGTGCCGATGGCGATGATCTTCGTACAAAGCAAAGGCGGTGTGAGCCATAACCCGGCGGAATGGTCGGACCTGACCGACTGCCTGCACGGCGTTCATCTGCTCAAGAAGTTCGCGGAGCGGCAGATGGAGAAGATGGCGGGGGAGTAAGGGACTGCTGAAGGGGAAGCGGAATCAAAATGGGACGGACGGCGGTGAAACAGGGGATTGCAGGCGCGAAAAGATGCGAAGCGGGCGCGAAAACCACCTAAGCAGGCGCGGAAATTCACCTGCGAGGATTGCGGTCGCGAAAAGGCGTAAAGCGGGCGCGGAAACTCGCCCGGGAAATCGTGGCAACAGAAAACCGGGGTGCCCATCGTGAATCTTCCACTCTCCCCGGCCGTATAAGAACCGGGGGCGATTCGATGAAAACTTATTGGTGGAGACAGCTGCTCGTGGCGGGGTTGCTCGTGGTGCTGGCGGTTGGATTGGATTTATATATGAGGCAGTTCCCGCCGGAATCTTCCGGAATCGTGGGGCACCTGGTTTTATTCCTGGCGGTTGCTGCGGCATTGGTTGCCTGCAATCAGCTGTTGTTTCATTATTCCCAGGCGAATCCGGGGTTCATGAAGCATCGGATCTGGAACAAGATGAGTCTGGTCATTGTTCTTTGGCTGCTTGTCTCGTCTGTCATCCTGGTGGTCCTGCTCATGGTGACGCCGTTGCCTGATCTCATTCAAGATCATTTATGGATGATGTATTTGATCGGTATTTATTTTCTCTTCATTATGAATCTGCTCGCTTTGTCGGTTGTCCATCGTTTGGTCGAACCGCAAACGACGGCCGAGCGGAAACTGATTTACACATGGATTGCAGGGGTCGCGGTCGTTGCCGTCAGTTTCTTTGTTGTTTGATTCCACTTTAAAGGAGCTGGTCCCATGGTATTATCCGCAAATCAATTTCGGGAACAAATCAGATCGGGTCTCCACACAGGACCGACATCCGGATTTTGCGAAGGATTTGTCCAGGCGAACCTGGCCGTGCTGCCGAAAGAGGAAGCGTTCGACTTTCTCCTGTTTTGCCAGCGGAATCCGAAGCCGTGTCCGATCATCGACGTGACGGACGTCGGTTCGGCGGTGCCAAAGTTGTCTGCGCCCGGTGCGGATCTCCGGACGGATATTCCGAAATACCGAATATATGAAAAGGGAGCCCTCGTCGATGAGCCAACAGATCTGATGAATTACTGGCGAGACGATCTGGTCGGATTCCTCATCGGCTGCAGCTTCACGTTCGAAGAAGCGCTGGTCCGAAATGGCATCCTGATGCGGCACAATGAGGAAGGCGTGAACGTTCCAATGTACCGCACTTCGATCGAGACGGTGCCGGCCGGCAGGTTCTCCGGCCCGACCGTCGTCTCGATGCGGCCGGTCCGCAATGAAGACATCGTTCGTGCCGTTCAGGTGACGAGCCGATTCCCGTCCGTTCACGGGGCACCGGTCCATATCGGAAATCCCGAAGAAATCGGCATCGAGGACTTGTCCCGGCCCGACTACGGCGATCCCGTCACCATCCGGGAAGGAGAAACGCCGGTGTTCTGGGCATGCGGCGTCACCCCGCAGGCAGTTGCCATGCATACGAAGCCCGCGCTCATGATCACCCACGCGCCGGGGCATATGTTCGTGACGGATCTGAAGACGGAGAGCCTCGGGGTGATCTGAAATGGTGATGTTCGCTGTTCACCGTTTGGAGGGATGTTCTTCAGGAAAAGCCTGAAACTTATTCACGGGCAATATCGTATAACAGGTATCTCTCTTTATAGATTGGATGCTTGGTTCTATGATGATTTTTCTGATTGCCTTGTCGGCTTGGCTCGTCTGCCTGCTGCCGATTTATTTGTTCATCCGGAGGGCGAACAAACGGGAGACCGGGGAGGAGCGGATGCCGGCCGTCATGACCCTGGTCGTGTCGGGCTTGATTTCGCTGTTTCCTGCCGGTGCGCTGGCCGCAATCCTGCTGGCGGTAATGGGCTCGGTGCATACAATCGGTCTGGTGTTCGGGATTGATCTTTCCGGCTGGAGTCTTCTTTTGCTGGCGACGGCGATTTTCGCGTATTTGTTTACACTCGATTCGGTGGTCGCGGTCATCCTCGGGGCAGTTGCGGGGGATGGACCGGTTCAAAGTTTGATCCTGTTTGGGATCAGGTGTTTCGCCTTTTTTGCGATCTGCCGGCTTTTCGGTGCGGAAGAAAGGGGAAGTCTGATATTGGGCGTCGGGGTTGCTTCAGTCATTTCTGCATTTGAATGGCTGATTGAGAGGAGAGAAAGACGGGAACCGCCGGCAAAGGGATAAAATTAAATGGGCAGGCTTCGCAGAGGCGGAGCCTGTTCTTTTTGTCTTTATATCATTTTTTGATATATCTATGGATAACTTTCCGCCCACCATGCTATATTGGTTTTGGATATATCACTTAACGATATAAGGAGCGGGGGGAATAGCTTGAACAAAAATGAACAGCTGACGGATTCGATGTTTTATATCATGGCGGTCCTGGCGCAGCCGCGGCATGGCTATGCCATCATGAGCCAGATTGAGGAGACGTCGGAAGGGGCCATCACGATCGGGCCCGCCTCGATGTATACAATCATCAAGAAGTTATTGAAAAGTGAATGGATTTACCTGTATGACGACTCAGATTCGAGGAGGAAGACGTACCTGCTCACCGATAAGGGCAGGGAAGTGCTGGAAGAAGACTTGAAAACTAGAAAGCTGATGATCCAACTGGCAGAAAACGGACTGAAGGAGGCGGGGAAATGAAGAAGACCAAGTACATCACATCAGGCGGGCTGGCGTTTTCGGAGGAGAAAGACATGAAAAAACTGCAGCGATTCTCCCGCGAAGGTTGGCACTTGAAGGATTTTGCATTCATGGGCTATACACTGGAGAAAGGGGAGCCTGCAGATTTCATTTACAGCGTTGATTACCGGACTTTGGAGGACGGAGAGGAGGATGAGTATCTGGATGTATTTGACTCCTCGGGATGGTCGCATGTTGCGTCAGCTGCAACTATTCACTTGTTCCGGGCGCCTGCCGGAACGAAGCCGCTTTATACCGACCGAGAGACGACGGTCGAGAAATACGGCAGGAACAGTGCATGGATCGGAAAGGCGGCCCTTCCGCTCGTCCTGCTGACTGGAATTGCGTGGGCGGGAGCCATCCTGAGCACCGGAATCCTGAATGCATTCTTTTTCGTCGCAGCAGTCATCCTGACCGTTATGGCGGTTCCCGCTGCCTGGACTGCGCTCACGGCGTATGAGAACAAGTGGAAAGCGGCAGGCAGGATTAAAGCGGCCAGCCTGGCGAAAGTGTTGCCTTTCCTCATCGTCATGGGAGCGCTGATCGCCTTCGTCGGATTCAGCAATACGAATGCTGCGGTCAAAATGTTTCTTTCCATGCTGGCCGGGGCTCTCGCGCTTCCTCTGCTTGTCTGGGCGGTGATGGCTTCCGCGAACCGCCTCCGGGCTAAATAATTCAATCGACCAAGCCGGTCTGCCGATTTTTCGGTGGGATCGGCTTTTGTTTACAAGTTGCACCGGAAGGCGTTCTGGACGAAGATAGAAGAAGAAACAACCCATGAAGGAGGTCCCCCCGATATGGCCGCCCAGCATGACTTTACAACCGGTCCGCTCGCCCGGCAGCTGTATTCATTCGCGTGGCCGATCTTGCTTGCGAACCTGCTTCAAGTTTCTTATCAGCTTATCGACAGCCTGTGGGTCGGGAACCTGATCGGGGCGGATGCGCTCGGAGCGGTGTCGCTGTCGTCGACGGTGCTGTTCACGGTGCTCTCGTTTGTGATCGGACTGAACAATGCGGCGCTGACGATCCTGTCCCAGCAGAAAGGGCGGGGAAGCGAGGCGGGCCTGAAGCGATATCTGAATGCATTCGTCGTGCTCATGTCTGCGATGGCGATCGGGCTCGGACTCGTCGGGTTCGCCGCGGCCACCCCGGTCCTGCGGCTGCTCGGGACGCCGGACGTCATGATGCCGCTCGCCGTCAGCTATCTGAAGATCAACTTCATCGGCATGTTGTTCCTGTTCGGCTATAACTTCATCACGACGGTGCTTCGGTCGGTGGGAGATTCCAAGACGCCGCTTTATTTCGTGACGGCTGCGGTCGTGTTGAATACGGTGCTCGATCCGCTCTTCATTTCCGGGTTCGGCCTGGGGATCCAAGGGGCGGCATATGCGACGATCGTGTCGCAGGGCGGCGCGTTTGCATTCGGATTTCTCTATATCCGCCGGAAGAAGCTCGTGCCGTTCACGAAGCCGTCCATCCCGAATGCACGTGAAGTGAAGGACATCCTGAAGCTCGGCATTCCGGCTGGGCTTCAAATGAGCGTCATTTCCGCGGGCATCATGGCGATCATGAGCGTTGTCGCTTCGTTCGGTCCGGCCGTCGTGGCGGGCTACGGGGCGGCGCAGCGGCTCGACAGCCTGATCATGCTGCCGGCACAGGCGCTCGGCACGGCGGTCAACTCGATGGCCGGGCAGAACATCGGCGCCGGGAACTGGGACCGGGTGGCCCGGATCACCAAATACGGGTTCCTCTTCAACCTCGTCGCCATGCTCATCCTGGCAGCCGTGCTTTTCCTGTTCGCCGAGTTCGGGATCGGGCTGTTCATCGATGAGCCGGAAGCGGTGGCATTCGGAGCGGATTACCTGAAGATGATCGCGTTTTTCTACCCGTTTCTCGGGATCAACTTCATCTTGAACGGCACCGTGCGTGCGGCGGGCGCGATGTTCCAGGTGCTCGTGCTCAACATCATTTCATTCTGGGTGCTGCGCTATCCGCTCACCTGGCTTCTCGCCGGATGGTACGGCGAGAAGGGAATCGCACTCGGCATGGGCATCAGTTTTGCCATCAGCAGCATCGCCGCCTTTCTTTATTACCGGTACGGCGGCTGGCGTCAAATCAAGGCTATCAGCGAGGAGGAACCGACATGAAAGCAGACAGCATTATTTTCGATCTCGACGGCACACTGTGGGACTCCCGCAAGGCGGTCGCGGAATCATGGACGCAGGTGATCCGTGAAACGCCGGGCGTGCAGGGCGAAGTGACCGAGGACGACCTGACGAAAACGATGGGTCTTCTGATCGAAGAAATCGGAGAGATCCTGTTCGGGGATCTGGAAGAAGAGAAGCGGACCGCGCTCATGGATGCGTGCGTCCGGCATGAAAATGACCGGGTGGCGGAAACAGGTGGCGTGCTGTATCCGGGGCTTGAAGAGGCGCTGGAAGAATTGTCCCGGAGGTTCCGGCTCTTCATCGTCAGCAACTGCCAGGATGGCTACATTGAAGCGTTTTTCAAGGCACATGGGCTGGAGGGGTTTTTCGAGGACTATGAAAACCCCGGCCGCACGGGTCTGCCGAAAGGCGACAATATCCGGCTCGTCGTCGAACGGAACGGATTGAAAGGCCCCGTCTATGTCGGCGATACGGAAGGCGACCGGAAAGCTGCGCGGCAGGCCGGCGTCCCGTTCGTCTGGGCTGCGTATGGATTCGGCGATCCGGAAGAGTGGGACGCAAAGATCGGAAGGATCGGGGAGTTGTCCGCGATGCTGGAGAAGCCCCGCAGTGATTGATCCGACGATTGATCATTCCGGCTCGAAACAGGGTAAGGAATCATGACGTCATTCAGAGCACAGGAGGCCATGATGAAACCAAAAACAAGATATCAAGCCAAAGCGCTTGCCGAAACGAATCCGGTGAAGCAGGTTCGCCAGATGAACCGGGGAATCCTGACGGCTTTCGGAGCGATCGGGATTGCGCAGGGGCTGAAGATTTTCACGCATAAGGCCGTGACCGGGAAATGGGATCTTAAGCAGGCGTTCACGACCGGCGGCATGCCGAGCTCCCACTCTGCCGGGGTGTCCGCGCTTGCGGCGTATGTGGCGTCGAACAAAGGAGCGCGGCATACGGAAACGGCGCTCGCCGTCGTGTTCGGCACGATTGTCATGTATGACGCGCAGGGGATCCGCCGGCACACCGGCGAAATCGCAAAGCTTGTGAATGATCTGGAGGACAATTTTGTCAAGCTGTCGGGCGAGTTTCCGAGCCTCGAATACGTGGAGCAGGAAAAGGAACTGAAGGAACTGCTCGGCCACCAGCCGCTGGAAGTGCTTGTCGGCGGGCTGTTCGGCGCCGGTCTTGGCTACACGATGGCGAAGATCGAGAACCGCGAACGCGAGATGGAGCAGGCGCGCGGCCGCCGCACCGATCATCTGGATTCATGAAAAAGGCTTTCCGGTGATTCAAACCGGAAAGCCTTTTTTTATAATTGTTCAAACGCATGTCCAAACCGGTACAGTTTCTCTTCTTCGCCGTGCCTGCCGATGAGCTGCATGCCGATCGGGAGCCCGGTTTCCGAAAATCCGCACGGCACGGACAAGCTGGGATTGCCGGTGAAATTTGTCGGGGAGGTGAGCCGCAGAAGCGAGGGCACGACGTCCATTCCTTTGCCGTTCACGGTTACGACGCGCTGTCCGATGTCGGTCGGCAAAATCGGCAGCGTCGGGGCAAGCAGCACATCCGCTTGTTCAAACACTTCATTGTAGGCATCGGCCAGCCGCTGTCTTTTCTGCTGGACCTGGACGTAGTTCCAAGCCTGGAGCTTCACGCTTTCCGCGATGCGCGCCAGCACTTCCGGCGAGTAGCCGTCCGGCTGTTCTTCCATGAGTTGCCGGTGCACGGCCGCGGCTTCGGCCTGGATGGTGACCATCTGGGCATGCATGATGTCCGGCATTGCCGGAATGCCGACGTCGATGACCGATGCGCCGAGCGAGCGGAACCGGTCGGCGGCGTGCCGGACCGCTGATTCGATTTCAGGATCGATGTCTTTGTAATACGGAGCGGGCAGGCCGATTGTCATGCCTTCAATGCCTAAATGGAGTTCTGCCGTGAAGTCAGGCGGGGTTTCATTCAACGAATGGGGGTCTGCCGGATCGTATCCGGACAGCACATTCAGCAGCACTGCGTTCGCTTCCACGCCATCCGTGATCGGCCCCGGGTGGTCGAGCGTGTCGGCAAGCGGAAAAATGCCCCGCTTGCTGATGCGGCCGAATGTCGGCTTCATGCCGGTGAGGCCGCAGGCAGACGACGGGATCCGCACCGATCCGCCGGTGTCCGTCCCGATGCCGGCAATCGCCATGCCTGAAGCGACGGCGGCCGCCGACCCGCTGCTGGATCCGCCGGATATTTTCTCCCGGTCATACGGATTCCGGACCGGTCCAAAGTGAGACACATCCCCGGTCGGGCCATAGGCGAACTCGTGGGTGTTCGCTTTTCCGATGATGATGGCACCGGCATCCCTCAGCCTGCGGACGACCGCTGCGTCTTCGTCCGGGATGAACGATTCGAAGATTTTGGCACCCATCGTCGTCCGGATGCCTTTCGTCTCGATCATGTCTTTCACAACAACCGGAATGCCGTGCAGCGGCCCGCGCAGGCGGCCTTCATCCTGTTCGCGGGTGAGCAGCGCGGCTTCCTCGAGCGCTTCTTCTTCACAGACGGTGATCAGCGCGTTTAATTCCCGGTTTTCCCGGTCGACCGCGTCCAGCGCCTCCCGGGCGAGATCCAGCGGGGACAGGTTCTCTTCTTTGATTCCCCGGATTGCCTGAGTCAGTTTCATGTCGGATTCCCCCTTTGCGCAAGGGTACGGGAAGTCTGAAAGAAAGTCCACCCGGCGGCTGTTCCCGGTGAGGGGGATGGGATACAATGGGCTTATCCATACATAAGTTGGGATATAGGATGGCAAGGGGGTGAAATTCATGCAACAACAGTCATTCAGCGAAGAGGCGATTGCGCAGAAAGGCCTTCAGCGGATTGCGACTTGGGGGAAGGTCATGGGGATCATTATGATGATCGCCGGGGCGCTTTCGGCGATCGGCGGCCTTTTTTACTTTATCGTCGGTGCCATTCCGGGCGCCATCTCGGTGTTCCTCGGCTGGCTCATCTACAAGACCGGCGACGCGGCCGCGGCCATCCGCAGGGGCGGAGACTCCCGTGCGCTCAGCGATCTTCTTCATCATTACGGACTTTTTTTGTTCATCAGCTTCATCATGGCAGTCGTCAGTGTGGTCGGGGGGATCCTCATCTTCCTGATCATGGGCGTGTTCATCTTCTCGAGTTTCAATAATGGATTTTAAATCAGGCAGGGCAATCCGTTCAGGCGGGTTGCTTTTTTTATGTTTTAAAAAGTTAATTCTGAAAGTTGGCAAGATAATTGCAAGATATCTGTTCAACCAATAGAGGAGGGGGAAAGACATGCGAATCAACAAAATGTTTTCCACGGTGGATGTCCATGTGGCGGGGGAGCCGCTGAGGATCATTACGGACGGACTGCCGGAAATCAAGGGAAAGACCCAGTTGGAACGGCGTTCATACTGCATGGAGCATCTCGACGGCATCCGGAAGACGCTCATGCTGGAGCCGCGCGGCCATCACGGAATGTACGGATGCATCATCACGCCGCCGGCCGAAGAGGGGTCGGACTTCGGGGTGCTGTTCATGCACAACGAAGGCTGGAGCACAATGTGCGGCCACGGCATCATCGGTGTCCTGACGATGGGCATCGAAACCGGACGCTTTGAAATGAATGAAGAAAGCGGGAAGTTCGTGATCGACAGCCCCGCCGGACGGGTGGTCGCGCGTGCGGAGTTCGACGGGACGAATGTGCGGTCCGTGTCGTTTGAGAACGTGCCGTCATTCGTTCTGGAAAAGGATCTGCAGCTTGAAGTGGACGGACGGTCGCTGACGGTGGATATTTCATTCGGCGGTGCGTTTTATGTCATTTTCGACTCTGCACAGCTGGGGCTGTCCGTTGAAAACCGGGACCTTCCGGAGCTGCAGAAGTGGGCGACGAAGATCAAGAAGGAAGCTGAGCGGCAGGTCGACGTCGTGCATCCGTTCGAGCCGGGATTGACAGGCATTTACGGGGTCATTTACTCAGACCGGCCGAAGAAGCCGACGTCCGATCTGCGCAACGTCACCGTCTTCGCCGACGAGCAGATTGACCGTTCCCCTTGCGGCACCGGCACATGCGCACGCCTGGCGAGCCTTCATGCCCACGGACAGCTGGCGGAAGGAGAAAGCTTTGTCCATGAAAGCATTACCGACGGCCAGTTCAAGGGCACCATCCTGTCTCTGACAAAGGTCGGCGACCAAGCCGCGGTGGTTCCGGAAATCACCGGAAACGGTTATCTGACAGGCATTCACCAGTTTCTCCTGGACCCGGAAGACGAACTGCCGGAAGGGTTTTTATTGGAGGAAACGGAGAGGGAGACCGTTCAAGCGCGGGACTAGAGAGATGTCAGTTTATTATACACAACGTTGCAAAGTGTCTAAGAATCTAAACAGTATGAGGAGGGAAAATTCATGAAATGGAATCAGCGGATATTCGGAACGTCGGTATTGGCAGGCATGCTGCTTCTGGCCGGATGTTACGGAGGAGGCGGGGAAGCAGAAAAGGACAGCAGTGCCGGAACGGGTGACAAAGCGGCAAGCAGCGGCAAGCAAGTCCTCCATCTCGCGGCGGGCGGTGAGATTCCGACGCTTCAGACGAACGGCTCGATGGACGGCCTGTCGCAAACCGTTCTTCAAAACGTGGTGGAAGGGCTTTTCCGCCTGGATCAGAATGACAAGGTGGTCCCCGGTGTGATTGACGATTATGAAGTGAGTGAGGATGGGCTCCATTATACGTTCAAGCTGAAGCAGGATGCACTATGGAGCAACGGGGAACCGACAACGGCTCATGACTTTGTCTACGCATGGAAGAAAGCGCTTCATCCTGACACGGTTTCGCCTCATGCGTACCTGATGGGGGCCATAAAAGGCGCGGATGGCATCCAGGATCCGGATTCACCGTCTTACGGGAAAGTGGACGAGCTTGGGGTGAAAGCAGCGGATGATTACACGCTCGAAGTGGAATTGGAAAATGCAGTGCCGTACTTTACAGAATTGCTGTCTCACCCGGTTTTCTATCCGCAGCCGGAGGAATATGTAAAATCCCAAGGCGATAAGTATGCGCTGGAAGCAGACACAATGGTGTACAATGGCCCGTTTGTTCTCAGCAGCTGGGATCATGATGCAAAATGGGTGCTGAAGAAAAACGATCAATATTGGGATCAGGACACTGTCCAGCTTGATGAAGTCGAAGTCAAGGTAACAAAAGACACCGCCACCGAGGTGAATCTGTACGAGACCGACACTGTCGATGTGGCAAACCTGTCTTCTGAGTTCATCGACGTGTATCAGGACAGTGACGAATACAACACCTCGCTTAAGTCTGAAGTGTATTTCATGAGAATCAATCAGCGCAATGAACAACTTCAAAACACGAACATCCGGAAAGCGCTGGATATGGGCTGGGATAAAGAGCAGGCTACCAAAATGATTTTGAAAAACGGAGCCATTCCCGCTTATTTCCTCGTCTTCCCAGGGTTTGTCGAATTGCCGGACGGGGCGGATTTCCGAGACGCATATGGTGATTTGAACAAAGGCACGATTGAAGACGCGCAGGCGCTTTGGCAAAAAGGGCTGGACGAGCTGGGGGTTCAGGAATTGACGTTTGAGATGCTCAGCTACGATGACGAACAGCGCAAGTCGGTCGCCGAGTTCATGAAAAATCAGCTGGAGAAGAATCTACCCGGTCTGACGATCAAAATCAATCAGCAGCCAAACAAACAGAAGATTGATTTGGAGGCCAACCAGGACTATGACCTGAGCTATTCCGGCTGGCGCAATGATGTGGCTGATCCGGTGGAGTTCCTCACTGTGTTCCAATCGGACGGCGCCTACAACTGGCAGGACTTTAAAAATGACCGCTACGATGAAATTTTGAAGAAGGCACAGACGGACTTCACCGATGAAATGGGCCGTTACAAAGAGCTTCAGGAAGCGGAGAACATCTTGATCGGGGAAGAAGCCGCCATTTCACCCCTGTACCAGGCAGGATCCGCGCGTCTGATCAAGCCGTACGTAAAAGGCTTTGCGGCTCACGGGAACTCCACATTCACCTACAAGTGGACGACTGTCGAAAAGTAATTCCTTTCAAAAACGAATTTAATCACTCAGACGGGAGGGTGAGAGAAGATGAAAAAATACGTTTTCAGCAGATTCGGATACATGCTGTTCACGTTTCTGCTGATCGCAACATTCACCTTCTTCCTGATGCATACGCTGCCCGGCTCGCCGTTCAATGATGAACGGCTGTCGGCCGCGCAGAAGGCGATGATGGCCAAACGGTATGGATTGGATGAGCCGCTGGCCGTTCAGTATTTCAAGTATCTGGGCAATTTGCTCGCCGGTGATCTTGGAGTCAGCTTCCAGTTTGACGGCCGGTCGGTGACGAGCATCATCGGTGAACGGATCGGGGTGTCGGCAATTCTCGGTGCCCAGTCGCTGATCGCCGGAACGGTGCTCGGCCTGCTGCTCGGCATCATTGCGGCGTTGAAGCACAACACGTTTCTCGATTACGGCTCCATGATCATTGCCGTACTCGGGCTGTCGATTCCGAATTTCGTGTTTGCCGGATTGCTTCAATACTGGGTCGGCGTCCGCCTCCAGTGGCTTCCTGTCGCATTCTGGGAAGGGTTTGAATACTCCATTCTGCCGACGATTGCGCTAGCCGCATTTGTCGTGGCGACAATCGCCCGCTTCATGAGAAATGAAATGCTCGATGTGCTCGGCAATGATTACATCGTGACCGCCCGGGCAAAAGGAATTCGCGAGTCGCTTCTGATCATCCGCCATGCGCTCCGCAATGCGATGATCCCGATCGTGACGATCCTCGGCCCGCTTGCAGTTTCGCTGATGACCGGGACGCTTGTCGTCGAACAGATTTTCAGCATCCCGGGGCTCGGTGAGCAGTTCGTCAAGTCCATTCTGACCAACGACTATCCGGTGATCATGGGCGTCACGCTGTTCTACAGCTTTTTCTTTATCCTCATCGTGTTCGTTGTTGACATTTTGTATGTCCTCATCGACCCGAGGATCCGTCTGACAGGAGGTGGAAGCCGTGCGAATGGATGATGCTGAATTGCATGATGAGTTATTTGAGCTGTCTGGTGAGGAAGGTCGCAAAAAGCAGGCGCGGGCGTCTGTTCCTTCCACCTCGTATTGGAAGGATTCCTGGGGACGGCTGCGGAAAAACAAAGGAGCATTCGCCGGGCTGATCATGATCGGGCTCATCCTGTTCCTGGCGGTGGCGGGCCCGTACATGAACTCACACGGCTTCGATGACCAAAATCTTGAGCATGCCAATTTGCCTCCGAAGGTTCCGGGGCTTGAGAAGATATCTTGGCTCGGCATGAGCGGGGCGGATATCCGAGGTGTTGATCAGTACGAAGCGAAAGCAGTCGAGGATTATTACTGGTTCGGGACGGACAGTCTCGGACGGGACATTTGGACGAGGATCTGGGAAGGAACAAGGATTTCACTTTATATCGCGTTTCTTGCCGCTGCGCTGGATCTGGTGCTCGGCGTCGCCTACGGCAGCATCTCGGCCTATTACGGCGGCCGGGTGGACAATGTGATGCAACGGATCATCGAAGTACTGATCGGAATCCCGAGTCTCATCGTTGTGATCCTGCTCATCCTTGTGCTGCAACCGGGAATCATTTCAATCACGCTTGCCATGGTGATCACCGGCTGGGTGAACATGGCCCGGATTGTCAGGGGACAAGTGCTGAAGCTGAAAAACCAGGAGTTCGTGCTGGCTTCACGGACGCTCGGAGCGGGTGATGCCCGGCTCATGGGCGGCCATCTGATTCCGAATACGCTCGGACCGATCATCATCACAACCATGTTCACGATTCCAACTGCGATCTTTACGGAAGCGTTCCTCAGCTTTATCGGACTCGGCCTTCAGCCGCCGATCGCTTCACTCGGAACGCTCGTCAATGACGGGTTCAAGATGATGAAGATCTATCCGCATCTGCTCATGTTCTCGTCGATCATCATCAGCCTGATCATGGTAAGCTTCAATCTGCTCGGGGACGGGCTGCGGGATTCGCTGGATCCGAGAATGCGCAAATAAGGAGGAGGACGGACGATGGAAACCATTCTTTCGGTGAACAACTTGAACGTTTCATTTGATACGGATGCCGGAGAAGTCCAGGCGGTCCGCGGAGTGGAGTTTGACCTCCAGCGCGGTGAGATCCTCGCCGTCGTCGGGGAGTCCGGATCCGGCAAGTCGGTCATGTCAAAAAGCCTGGCAGGACTCGTGCCAAAACCTGCGGGGCGCGTAAAGGCTGGCAGCATTCTCTATAAAGGCGAAGACGTCACCAAGTTCAGCAAGAAGCGCATGCGGTCGCTCCGCGGCGCGGAAATCTCTATCATCTTTCAGGATCCGATGACTTCGCTGAATCCGACGATGCCCGTGAAAAAGCAGATCATGGAAGGGATGCTGACCCATCAGAAAGTGTCCCGCAAAGAGGCCGAGGTGAAGATGCTGGAGCTCCTGAACCTGGTCGGCATTCCGGACGCGGAGGAGAGGGCGGCGCTTTATCCGCATCAATTTTCAGGTGGCATGCAGCAGCGCGTGGTCATCGCAATGGCCCTTGCCTGCAACCCGGAAATCGTCATCGCGGATGAGCCGACGACTGCACTCGATGTTTCAGTCCAGGCCCAGATTCTGGACCTGATCAAAGATTTGCGGGACCGGACCGGCACCTCGTTTCTTTTCATCACGCATGATCTCGGCGTTGTGGCGGAGGTTGCGGACCGGGTCGCGGTCATGTATGCGGGGAAAATCGTGGAGATCGGCAAGACGGACGAAGTGTTTTACAATCCCCAGCACCCGTATACGAAAGGGCTCCTTGAGGCGATGCCGGATTTGAAACTCGGCAGCGACGAATTAAAGACGATTCCGGGCTCGCCGCCGAACCTCCTTTATCCGCCCAAAGGAGACGCCTTTGCGGAGCGCAATGAACATGCGTTGAAGATTGACTTCGAGAAGGCCCCGCCGATGTTCAAGGTGAGCGATACCCACTCCGCGGCAACATGGCTGCTGCATGAAAAGGCCAAGAAGGCTGCCCTCCGGATTGAACAGATGAAGATTAAAGGGGAGCTGCATGCATCCGCTGAAGAAGTCCCGGCTCCGGACCGGACGGAAAAGCTTCTTGAAATTCGTGATTTGAAGCAGCATTTCCAAATCAACAAAAAGCACACCGTGAAGGCGGTGGACGGGATTTCCCTGGATGTGTTCAAGGGAGAAACATTCGGGCTTGTCGGGGAATCGGGCTGCGGAAAGTCAACCACCGGCCGGACGATCATCGGGCTCAATCCCCGGTCCGGAGGAGAGGTCCGGTATATGGGAGAAGACGTGCGCTCCATGAAGCAATCTGAGTTGAAGAAGAAAATCCAGATGGTCTTCCAGGATCCTTATTCTTCCCTCAATCCGCGCTGGACGGTCGCCGACATCATCGCCGAAGGAATGGATATCCACCGGCTCTACTCTGACCGGAAAGAGCGGATGGAAAAGGTGCATCAACTGCTCGAGACGGTCGGTTTGGCGAAAGAGCATGCCAACCGCTATCCCCATGAATTCAGCGGCGGGCAGCGGCAGCGCATCGGCATCGCCAGGGCATTGGCCGTGGAGCCGGATCTGATCATCGCCGATGAACCGATCTCGGCGCTTGATGTGTCGATCCAGGCACAGGTCGTGAACTTGCTGAAAAAGCTGCAGAAGGAAAAAGGGCTCACCTATATTTTCATCGCACACGATTTGTCGATGGTCCGCTATATCAGCGACCGGGTCGGGGTCATGTACAAGGGCCGTCTCGTGGAGGTGGCGGATAGCGACGAACTGTATGAAAATCCGCTGCACCCATATACCCGGTCTCTCCTGTCGGCCATCCCGGTTGCCGATCCCCACGCCACCCGGTCAAGAGAGCGGATGGAGAAGGCGGAGTTCGTGCACTCGGAAGAAGACCGGTTCCTCGAAGTAACACCGGGCCATTGGCTTCTTTGCTCAGAGGAAGAGGCGTCCCGCCATGCTGCCGGAAACTTGGCCGGTGACCGCTTGTTGCCGGAGGGGGAACTGGTATGAAGCGATTGCTGCTCGTGTGTTTGATTCCTGCCGTGTTGCTTCTGGCAGCCGACGTTGTCTCGGGAGGGAAACTTGCGGATCCGCTATTCTTGTTCGGAGCCGGCCTGTTTTGGGTGGGAGGCGCCGTGCAGGTGGTTCGTTCAGGCGTGTTTGACGGATTTATCCGCTCCTTCAAATCATTCCGCCGCCAATCGTCAAAGGTGGAAGCCTATGTGTCCGGGATGACGGACGGGGAGGAAACGGCCGAACCGGCGAAAAAGAACGATGCATTCAAACTTGCTGTTGTTTTAGGAAGTTTGTTGATCTGCGGAACGGCCGTCAACGGATTTTATCTTTATTAAATCAAAGGAGATGGGGAAATGGGTCACTACGAAACCATCCGTACGGAAATGGACCGGCTAGGGCTGGATGGAATGATTATTACGGGGGAATGGAACCGGCGGTATGTGTCGGGCTTTACAGGCAGCAACGGTGTCGTTCTGGTCACCCGCGACAAGGCGGAATTCATTACGGATTACCGGTACTTTGAACAGGCCGGTGAGCAGACGGGGCTTGAAGTCGTGCTTCACGCCGAGCATACCGGGCACAAGCAGAAAATTTATGATGAAGTGGCGCGTGAGATTGAAAAGCACGGGCTGAAGCGCGTCGGGTTCGAACAGCAGCACGTGAGCGTCGGAAACTTCGATCGGCTCAAAGGCCAGACGGGGGCGGAACTCGTTCCGACGTATGACTTGATTGAAAATATCCGGATGATCAAGACGCCCGAGGAGATCGAGAAGCTCCGTGTTGCCTCCAAGATCACGGATGAGGCGTTCGAACATATTCTCGGGTTCATCCGGCCCGGGCAGAAAGAGACGGACGTGGCGGATGAGCTCGTCCGGTTCATCAAGGAACAAGGCGGACATTCGGTCGGGTTCTATCCGATTGTCGCGTCGGGCGTCCGTTCGTCAATGCCGCATGGCCGGGCGAGCGACAAGGTGATCGAGGACGGCGACATGATCACGATCGACTTCGGGGCGAATTACGAAGGCTATTGGTCGGATATTTCGCGGGTCGTGGCGGTCGGACAGCCAGACGAGAAAATGCTGGAAATCCAGGACGTCGTGCTGCGGTCGTTCATGAACTGCCGAAGCCAGATCAAGCCGGGCATGACCGACACAGAAGTTGACGCGAAAATGCGGGAGGTCCTGATCGAAAGCGGATACAACGAACGCTCCGGAACCGGCACCGGACACGGCATCGGCCTGGAAGTCCACGAAAAGCCGCTGTTCTCGGTGGACACGGAAAAAGTCCTCCAGCCGGGCATGGTGATCACGATCGAACCCGGCATTTATCTGCCGGGCGTCGGCGGAGCACGTGTGGAAGACGTGCTACTAATCACCGAAGACGGCTGCGAAGTGCTCACGCCGTCAACGAAAGAGTTGGTGATCCTGGAAGGGTCACCGGCCGGGAAATAAAAGAAGAAGGGACCATCCGGAGAAGATCCGGATGGTCCCTTTTCGGTTGAAGGAGGGTGTTACTGACGCGCTTTAAAGTCCGGCAATTGACGGTGTCTGTTGTCCGCCTTTTGACGAAGACCTTG